>JBNJFN010000005.1:0-27801 GCA_051746885.1 Bacteroidota bacterium
GAGTAAACGGCCCGGCTTAGCTATAAACCGGGCCACAGTATTAACTTCAAACTTTTATTTTTAAGAAACAGACATACGCAATTCCTACAGAAATCCTTACAGAGGCTGCCAGGTTCCGTCAGGAGCGGGGTCGGGCAGGAGAGGACTTTAAGGCTTTGGCCGGGTCCGGGTTCTTTTCTTTTTGAGCACACAAGCGGGGTTTTCCCCGAAAACTCTTCTGGCATTATAGCCCAATCTGCGGCTCAGCCAGAAACAGACAGGCCTGAGGCCTGTTTTATGTTACCAGTCCGGGCATCGCCCGGCTTTCAACTTTTAAAAATTAAAATATTAGTTATGACAGTAATTAGAAAATTTCCGGGAAAAGCCATAGAGATGACCTTGTCATCCAAAACTGTAGTCAATAGTCTGAAGTATTATCAGAAGGAGCTTTCGAAGGTACGTCCCAAATGGAATGTGGATTATGTCACGGATTTGGATAGTCGCATTGACGACATCCTGGAGAACAAACTGGGTTTGGATGTAGACAGAGATTTGCGGCGGGTTACCAAACGTATCAGGTCCGTTGAAACCCTTGTATTGGATGATATGTCATTCCTGAGGGATCAGATTAAAGTGGACTTTGATGCTGAAGAAGTCACTGAAATTCTGAAATCACTGGGTTATACCAAATATTATGACAAAGCCCGGAATAGCGACACCGAATCTTTGATCCTTTTTCTTTCTGCTTTTCGTGAAGAAATGACAAAAGATACGAGGGATAAGATTGTTTCAGCAGGTGCCTCCCCTGAGCAGATCGACCAGATTATTGGTTATGCAACAGAGATCCTCGAGGCCAATACGAAACAGGAATACCTGAAGCAATCATCGGTCAGATTGACTGCTGAGACCACACAGATATTGAATGACCTTTACAAAGAGATCATTGGAATCTGTAAGATTGCTGCCAGCTATTACCGACATGATCCGGTTAAAAGGCGTGAATTTATCTTTTCCCGGGTCATGGCACGCATGCGGGCCCAGATTTCCGTTTCTTCTTCTGATGAACCGGAGGTTCAGGAGTAGTAGCACGCTGAAAGTGCTGTTTTGTATAAATAACCACCCGGAAGTAACATCTGACTGCTTCCGGGTGGTTATTTCAATACTCCCTTAGCCCGGAACCCACCCTGGGCTTTTTGATTTCATACCTGCAAGGAAAAGTTTTCAGCCTTCATTGATTAATGCCCGTCAATGGTTGATACAGGGTCAGCCCCATTACTTGTTTGCTCAACCCTGGTTCTTGTTTGCTTAACCTTGGTACTTATTTGTTCAACCCGCGTTCTTATTTGCATAACATTGCCTTTTATATGACCAACATTGGCTCTAATTTCATTAACATTGGGACTTAGATACGCAACATTGATTCCTATCTGTCAATCATTGGTTCTTATCTGGCCAACATGGGTTCTCATTTGGCTAACATTGGTTCCCACCTGAACAACATGGGTTCTTATTTGGCTAACATTGGTTCCTATCTGGCCAACATTGAAAGACAAATGAGATTCCGGGACGATTGTATGAAGATCAGGTAAAGACAAATAGGACTGCGGGCAATCATGGCATTTTACCTTTTTTATTTCCTGCTCTTCACTCCGAATTTGGACAGGTCGGCTTTAGATTCATTGTTATGCAGAAGCCGTTCGATATTTTTCTGATGCGTAAAAATGATCAGGAGGGGGATCGCTATTGAAAAGATAATAAGAGGTAATGTGTCAATATTAAAGATGATAAGGGTCAGAATCGGAAATGATATTCCTGCTATTATGGAACTTAATGAAACGTAGCGTGTGGCAAAAAGTGTGACAAAAAATACACCGGCCATAATCAACGCCGGGAGAAAGCTGATCCCCAGAATAACCCCGAAGAGGGTAGCAACGCCTTTGCCTCCTTTGAATCCGGCGTAGAGTGGAAATACATGCCCGAGTATAGCAGCTACCCCCAAAATGAGTTGCATGGTTAAATAGTATTCAGGATTGGAGCTTAAGGCGGGATTGAGGGTTGCCAGCTTTACAGCAAGAAATCCTTTCATCAGATCGATGATAAATACAATGATTCCCGGTTTTGTACCGAGAACCCGGAAGGTATTGGTAGCACCGGCATTACCACTGCCATATTCTCTCACATCTGTATTGAAAAACATCCGGCCTACCCATACCGATGCAGGAATGGATCCAATCAGATATGCACCTGCGATGATCAATATATTAGCCAACTGGAGCATTTTTTACCTGTTTTGTATAAACATTAGTTAATTCTTCTTTATTTAAACTTAATTGAAAGCAAACAATTGTACAAATGTTTATAAAAGTAATGAAATTTAACCGGAATTATTTCTTTGAATAATTCTGGTTCTATTGACACACCTGACTTTTTATCATCATTTTCCCGGACACTGTTTTCTTATCTTCTCCTTAATTTTGCTGCCATAATTTTTATTGAACATATTGCTGAATTTTTGAGCCAGTTTATTAGCCTGGCGGTCATATGCTTTTTTGTCATCCCATGTGTTTCTCGGGAAGAGAATTTCCGATGGAATGCCCGGGCAATTTTCCGGGATATCCAGATGAAATAACTCATCGTGGTAAAAATTCTCTTTTTCAATAATTCCTGAAAAGGCAGCATCTACCATCTTTCTGGTATCCGTTATGTCAATTCTTTTGCCCTTGCCATAAGGGCCGCCGGTCCATCCGGTATTGATCAGGTATACATTTGTATTGAACTGATCGAGCTTTTTGCCAAGCATCTCTGCATAAACGTCGGGATTGGCAGGCATAAAAGGCTGGCCGAAAAATCTGGAAAAAGTGGCTTTGGGTTCAGTGATCCCTGTTTCTGTTCCCGGTACTTTGCTGGTATATCCCATAAGAAACCAAAGCATTGCCTGATCCGGGTTTAATTTGGAAATGGGCGGTAATACTCCGTATGCATCGGCAGTTAGAAACAGGATGGTTTTGGGATGGCCTGAAAGCGATAAGCTTTTTATATTTTGAAGATAATTCAGCGGATAGGAGGCCCTGGAATTTGGAGTAAGCCGTTCATCATCGAAATCAAATTCCCTGTTGGGATAGATCATGGCATTTTCTACGATGGTTCCGTGATTTGTATATTCGTCTTCATGCATTACGGCATCATAGATTTCCGGTTCTTTTTGAGCGTCAATATTGATCATCTTGGCGTAACAGCCATTCTCAAAATTGGCTATGCCCTTATCACTCCATCCGTGCTCATCATCCCCGAGAAGGGCCCGGCTGGGATCGGCGGAAAGGGTGGTTTTTCCGGTACCTGAAAGACCCAGGAGCAGGGCACAGTCGCCTTCTGAACTTTCATTGGCGGAACAATGAAGGGGTAAAATACCATTCCGGGGCAAGTAATAATTCATTACGGTGAACATGAGTTTCTTAGCACTCCCCAAATAGGCTGATCCGATTATGATGCCCATGCTTTTTTCAAAATCCATAACGACTATCATGTCGGAGGTTGTGCCATCTTCCAGTTTTCTGAGCCTGCCTTTGTAACGGTCTTTATTGAGTTTATCATGGGGTAAGGATATCAGATAAAAATCTTCCCCGTGAAAAATGCTTTGTTCTATTTCCTCAGGAACAGGACGGAACATGTTTAATGTAAATAAGGCAGTCAGGGCATGGTCGGTTATGGTTTTTACCGGCAGGGCATAGGTTGGTTCTGCACCGATCACACGATCGGTAACGTAAAGTTTTTCCTTGTTTTTTAAATATTCGCGGGCATCGTCAAATACCATATTGAAGGTTTCTTCATCCAGCGGAATGTTGTTTGGTGAATCCCAATCAATCAGGTTTTTATTTTCGGTTCTTTGAACGGTAAATGTATCCCTGGGGCTTCGACCTGTGGATTCTTTGGAAGTCCAGGTAGCCAGTGCCCCTTGTTTAGATACAACAGCTTCTTCATCCTTTACCACCTGTTGGATGATTTTCTCACGTTGTAGGTTCGGGAGTACATTGTCTTTTGATTCCAGCAAATGATCAATCTTAGATTTGAGCGGATGTAGGTTCATAATATCTTTTGGCCTTTTTATTTCAATCCAAAGATAAAGATTAGGAATTAAATAAAAGAGGCTGTCCATGTGTTACAGGACAGCCTCTCTTAATTACCTAAAAGTATTTATGATAGGATTTTATTTGTTTTGCTTTTCCTTTATGGCTGCTTGTGCTGCAGCAAGGCGAGCAATCGGTACTCTATAGGGTGAGCAGCTAACATAATTCATTCCCACTCGATGGCAGAATTCTACTGAGCTGGGTTCTCCACCATGTTCACCGCAAATCCCCACTTTAAGGTCTTTACGGGTCTCTCTTCCGCGTTTTGTACCCATTTCAACGAGCTGACCAACACCTTCCTGATCCAGTATCTGGAATGGATCGTCTTTCAGAATACCGCTTTCCATGTAAACAGGGAGGAATTTGCCTGCATCATCCCTGGAATAGCCAAAGGTCATCTGGGTCAGGTCGTTGGTACCGAAGGAAAAGAATTCCGCTGATTCTGCAATTTTCTTTGCCGTTACAGCGGCCCGGGGTACTTCGATCATGGTACCTACCAGGTAATCTACCCGGTCATTATTCTCTTCAAAAACTTTCTCGGCTGTTTCCCGTGCAATATCTTCCTGCATCTTCATTTCCTCATAGATACCGGTTAATGGAACCATAATTTCCGGATAGGCTTTGATACCTTTTTTCTTCAGGTTAAGGGCAGCCTCGATAATGGCTCTAACCTGCATTTCGGTAATCTCCGGATAAGTATTTCCAAGCCGGCAGCCTCTGTGACCCAGCATGGGGTTCGTTTCAAACAGTGATTCGATGGTTTTCTGTACTTCTTCAAGACTTACTCCCAGCTCATCAGCCATTTCCTGCTGGTTCTTCTCTTCATGGGGTACGAATTCGTGCAATGGCGGATCCAGCAGTCTTACTGTAACCGGCAGATCTTGCATGGCTTCAAATATACCTTCAAAATCTTCTCTCTGTATAGGCAACAGCTTGTGCAATGCTTTTCTCCTGTCCTCTTCCTTGGTGGAAAGGATCATTTCACGCATGGCTTTAATTCTGTCGCCTTCGAAGAACATGTGTTCTGTACGGCAGAGTCCGATACCAACGGCCCCGAAATTCCTGGCTTCTTTGGAGTCATGGGGGGTATCGGCATTGGTTCGTACCGACATCTTGGCATATTTTTCGGAAAGCTCCATTACCCTGGCGAAATTACCACTCAATTCAGGATCGTGTGTAGGAACTTTTCCTTCGTATATTTCACCGGTAGTTCCGTTAAGGGAAACCCAGTCACCTTCCTTAAAGGTTTTTCCTTCAACGGTCATGCTTTTTTCCCGGTAGTTGATCTTGACACTGCCGGCACCTGCAATACAGCATTTTCCCATTCCCCTGGCAACCACAGCGGCGTGGGAGGTCATTCCACCACGAGATGTCATAATTCCTCTGGCCAGGTTCATACCCTTCAGGTCTTCCGGGGAAGTTTCGGTTCTTGCCAGAATTACGTCTTTGCCTTCATTGCCCCATTCTTCAGCATCATCGGCAAAAAATACGAGCTGACCGGTGGCTGCACCGGGAGAGGCAGGCAAGCCTTTGGCAATGGTCTTGGCTTCTTTAAGCCCTTCAGGTTCAAATACGGGATGTAGTAATTCTTCCAGCTTATTGGGCTCATTTCGCAGAAGGGCGGTTTTTTCATCGAGTATTCCTTCATCCAGCATATCCATGGCTATTTTGACCATGGCAGCGCCGGTACGTTTACCATTACGGGTCTGCAGCAACCACAGTTTTCCTTCCTGAATGGTAAACTCAAGGTCCTGCATATCTTTATAATGCTGTTCAAGCTTTTCCTGAGTTTCGTAGAGTTCGTTGTAAATGTCGGGCATCATTTCTTCGAGGGAAGGGAAAACTTTCTTTCTTTCTTCTTCGGAAACGCCCTGCAGTTGAGCCCATCTTTGTGAGCCTTCCTTGGTGATCTGCTGTGGAGTGCGAATGCCTGCCACCACATCTTCACCTTGTGCGTTCATTAGAAATTCACCGTTAAACACGTTTTCACCGGTTGCAGCATCTCGGGTAAAGGCAACTCCTGTTCCGGAATCTTCTCCCATATTGCCGAATACCATAGCCATTACATTCACAGCAGTACCCCATTCTTCAGGTATTTTGTGCATCTGGCGGTAATACTTTGCACGATTGGTATTCCAGCTATCGAATACAGCCATGATGGCGCCCCACAACTGATCCCAGGGATCCTGAGGAAAATCCTTTCCTAGCCGCCTTTTGATGACATCCTTGAATTCCTGAACCATGTTTTTCAGGTCATCGGGGGTTAAATCTACATCCTTTTCAACCCCTTTCTTTTCTTTTATCTGTTCAATGATCTCTTCAAACGGATCGGGATCATTCTTGGTTTCAGGCTCTAAACCCATAACTACGTCGCCATACATTTGAATAAATCTCCTGTAGGAGTCCCATGCAAACCGTTCGTTGTTGGTTTTTTTGGCAAGCCCCTGTACGGCTTCGTCATTTAAACCAAGGTTCAACACTGTATCCATCATACCCGGCATGGAAACTCTTGCGCCTGATCTTACAGAGAGCAGGCAAGGCGACTCGTTACTGCCGAACTTGGTATTGGTTTGTTCTTCAATTTTTCCGATCTCTTTCTCTACGTCTTTCTTCAGAATTTCAACGATCTTATCCCTGCCAATTTTGTTGTATTCAGTACAAACATCTGTTGTAATTGTGAATCCCGGAGGTACTGGTACACCTATCGAACTCATTTCAGCAAGATTAGCACCTTTGCCGCCGAGCAGATTCTTCATGTTTGCTCCGCCTTCAGCTTGTTTATTTCCAAAACTGTAAACTCTTTTTTCTGCCATCTTTTCTTTCTTTTTAAAAGTTTGACTATTAGTTCCGTGTGTTTCTACAAAAATTTGAGGTACAAATATATTCAAAAATTTGTGATTTATTAAACAAATTTAATTTATACGAGTAATATTAAAAAATGAATTTAAATCAGAATATTTATGGGAAACAAACAAAAACAAACCGGCCGGTATATTGTCTGTGGAGCTACAAGCGGCTTTGGCAATGCAGTTGCCCAAAACCTGGTTAATGATGGTTTTTATGTTATTGCAGTTGCCCGGAATGAAGATGATTTGCAAAGCTTCCGGAAACAATCTCCCGGGAAGGTGGATTATGTTGCAGGGGATTTGTCCGATCCCTCCACACTCAAGCGTATTGTTAAAAAATCAGATACCGGATTTTTAAACGGTATATTTCTGAATTCTGGAGGTCCCCCTGCAAAGCTTATCGAGGAAACCACCCTTGAGGATTGGGATGAAGCTTATTCTTCCCTTTTGAAATGGAAAGTGGAATTGACCAAGATGCTTCTGCCGAAATTCAAGGAGCAGCAATACGGAAGGATTCTGTTTTTAGAGAGTGCCTCGGTTAAGCAACCTATAGAAAATCTGGTGCTGAGCACTTCCATGAGACTGGCAGTGGTAGGTTATGCTAAAACCCTGTCCGAAGAGATGGCCCATCTGGGAATCACCGTAAATGTACTGGCACCGGGATTCCATGATACAAAAGCTCTTAATAGGTTATTTGAGAAAAAAAGCAAGGATGAAAATATTTCATTTGAGGAAGCCAGAGAGCAAATGAAGCGACAAACAAAGGTAGGGTTTATTGGCGATCCGAAGAAGCTTGCTTCGCTGGCAAAATGGCTTTTGTCCCCAGATTCTGAATACATTACCGGCCAAACCATCAGTGTAGATGGGGGAGTGATTAAAGGAATTCACGGATAGTCTTTTTTAGGCTTGAAGTTCTTTGATATTGAAATTCAGATCAGCTTCCCGTTCAAAATCTTTTACCTCATCAATCATGTCCGGGTCATCCGGGTCGTAATACCAGGTGACCTCGATTTCACCGCCTTCATTTGTATATTTTTTCAGAAGTTCAAATATATCCAAAAGGCATTTGGAGGTACTGGTATTAAAATACATCAGTTTGACATTGAAGTATAATTTGCGGTTTTCCTTTTCTGTGAAATCTTTGATCCAATTGATTATTGGGAGATAAAATTTATAGGCTTCTTCCATATACGATTCCCCTTCAATTTCACAAACTCCTGTTTCCGCGTTGAATTTGATACCGGGATAATAAGGCGCGGAAGCTTCTCGATCAAGATTAATGTTATTCATTCTTGTCAAATTTTACTTTCAATTTAAAATAAGAATAATGTCTGTTCTTTTCTATAATATCAAAATCTAAATGATTGTTGGAAATAAGTCTAGCCTGAACCAGCCCGATACGGGCACCGAGTTTATTGCTTTCTGAGCTTTTTCTCAATTCCCTTTTCAGGTATTTTAAATCCTCCAGGGCTGAATTGTTGATTATGTCGCACCTTTGAGACAGAACATTCGCATCTTTTGTTTTTACCAGATTTTTGGTCATCAATAGATATTGATCCACATCTTCTGTAATTCTCAGTTCTCCAATTCCTATTCTCTTCGATTCACTATTGATGGTTATATATTCTTCTGCATAATAGGCAACATTTTGGGACAATTCTACATAGATCTTGAATATTTTTTTTTGAATCAGTGAATGGTTTTCTGTCATGATTTTTAAATAATTGCCAAAGATGGTCAGCAAGTCAATAAAGAACGGTCCTTCGTAAGCAAGCAGGCTTCGCTTTGTTTCTATTAAGTGTGTACTAATGTGATTAATGGTATCTTTTTCCTCCATAAGTTATATGATTTTTGCTCCCAATACGGTGATGTCATCTCTTTGTTCGGAACTCCCCCGGAACTCATCCAGAGCCATTTCCATTTCATTGTGCTGTACATCAAGAGATTTATCCGCATTATGATGGAGTACTTTTAAAAATCGTTTGCTGCTAAATCGCTTCCGGGAATTATTTACCTGATCGAAAATGCCATCAGTAGTCAGGTATAGTATATCGCCCTTTTGAAGAACCAACTGACTGGTGGTAAATTCCTTCTCCTTCTTATTTTTGTTGATGCCTCCAATGGAATACCGGTTGCCTTTTACCTTCTTAATTTCTTTATCGCTTTTGCTGTAATAATATAACGGTCGTTTGGCCCCTGCAAAGCTGATATTTTTTTCATGGTTCTCTGTATGTTCCATGCTGATCAGACATACATCCATGCCATCGGTATTATCTGTGGTTTCCTGTTTCAATGCTTCAACAATGTATTGATTCAATAATTGCAGTATTTTTGAAGGTTCCAGAATATGTTTTTCAGAAATGATTTCATTAAATATACGGTTTCCGATCATTGACATGAACGCGCCCGGTACCCCGTGCCCTGTGCAATCCACTACTGCAAGGTATGTTATCGGCTCCGGCATTCCGTCTTCGTATACCTGGGTAAACCAGTAAAAGTCACCGGAAACGATATCTTTAGGACGGTATAAAATGAAAATGTCAAATTCTTTTTTTAGCTGTGATTGAATCGGCAGTATGGCGGCCTGGATATTTTCTGCATAAGTCAGACTATCGTTTAATTTATTATTCTGTATTTCAAGTTTATTCTTTTGTTCCTGTATCTGCTTGTTTTGAGCATTGATGTATTGATATTGTTCTTCCAGCTTTTTGTTGGCTTTTTTCTTTTGCTTGTAGAAACGGTAAAGCAGAATGGAGAAGCCGGTAATCAATAAAAATCCGATGATTAAAGAATTGCGGATGGTTTGCTCCAGCTTGAGTTGGGCCTGTTTCTTTTTGATTTCCAACTCTTTCATTTCAAGTTGCATTTGTCTCTCCCGGCTGATGCGTTTAGCCCTTTGCAGGCTGTCCTGGGTTATCTTTCTTTTACTGACCTCTTCTTTCAGTTCTTCTTCTTTTTTTTGTTTCTCACTCTGAGCCTGATTCACCTTACTCTCGGATTTTTCCTGAATCTCTGAGACCCTTTTTTCTTTTAAGTGCTTATCAATGGATGAGAACAGCTCGAAATATTTGGTGCTTTTTTCGTTGTTGCCCAGTTTTTTGAAGTTTTCCGAGAGCAAACTGTAGCAAGACTTCTCGGATTTCATATCTTCCTGTTCTTTGGCCAATGTCAGGGCTTTCTGGGCATATTGATTGGATTGTTTGAAATTATTCATTGCCTGGTGGGTCTGAGCCAGATTGATCAAACCGGACAAAATGCTGTTTGTTAAATTCAGCTCCCTGCTTATCTTTACACCCCTCTGAAAAGATTCCAGTGCCTGCTCGTATTGTTCCTTTTGAGAGAAAATCATGCCCAGGTAATAGCTCGTCAGTTTTATCCCGTTTTTATTACCCAGTTCTTCATTGATCTCCCGGCACCGCTGAAAATACTTCTGAGCTTTGTCATAAAGGTTGTTTTGCCAGTATATGAAGGCTACTTTATTGGAATATTCCAGCTCTTTTTTTAAATTGTTTTCTTCCTGGTGGCGGGTTATTTGTTCTTCATATTGTTCTACGTCCTTCTTGTCATCGGAATTCAGACTTTGTGCAACAGCAGACTGATCTGTTGAGAAAAAGAACAAAACAGATAAAATCAGTGTTATGTGAATGAAAACTCGCACCGTATAGATTTTTAATTTTTCAATTTTAATTGATTTTAATTCCCACGACCAAAACATCGTCAAGCTGCTCATATCCTTCCTTCCATTTGTGAAAAGTTTGTTCGAGTATCTCTTTTTGCTGTTTGACAGAGGAACCGTTGCTGCTGATCAATAGTTCCTTGAAATATTTATACCTGAATTTTTTCCCCTTGGGTCCTCCGAATTGATCGGGAAAACCATCCGTGAACAAAAACAGGGTATCTCCTTTTTCCACTTGTATCTCATGGGTAGTGAATGGTTTATTATAATTGAAGTTGATCCCCACAGGCATACGATCGCCCTTGATTTCCCGAAAGCCTTTGTTATTTACTATATAAAGCGGATTGTTGGCACCAGCAAATTTGACAATATCATTTGTATAGTCGATTATACATAATGCCATATCCATTCCGTCATGGGTTTCTCCGTAGCTTCCGGTTTGATGGAGAGAAGTGATCACATAATCCCTTAGCGCTTCAAGAATTTCATTTGGATTTTCAAGGGATTTATGTTTGATAGTCTGATTGAGGAAAATGAGTGCCATCATTTGCATCAGTGCTCCTGAAAGTCCGTGTCCGGTACAATCTCCAACGGCAATAATGGCTTTGTCATCTTTTTTTTCAACCCAGTAAAAATCACCACTTACAATGTGTTTTGGTATATTGAGTATGAAATGCTGGGGGAATATCTCGCTAAAAAGCAAATTTTTGGGTAGTATTGCATCCTGTATCCGTTTTGCATATCGTAAATCCGCAGTGATTTCCTTATCCTTCCTGTTTATGATCTCTTTTTGCTGAAGCACTGACTCGTGCTGCCTGATAATTTTATGGTTCCGTTTTTCAATCTCAAGTTTTTGTTTTTCTATGGCCCTGTAGGAATCGACAAGGTTTAAAGCCGATCTGGTACGAATGATCAGACTATCTTTGTCCAAAGGTTTTTGTATAAAATCCGTTGCCCCGGCATCAAAAGCTTCCTGAAAATTATTTGTGGCCGTAATAACCAGAATGGGTATGTGTTGTGTGCTATAGTTGCTTTTAAGAAAGCGGATCACATCAATACCGTTCATCTGTGGCAAGTTAAGATCCACGAATATTATATCCGGGTATTGTCTGATTGCTTTTTCGCAAACCTCCAAACCATCATAAGCCATGAGAATTTCGTAATTCTCATTGTAGGATTTTAAAACCTGATCTGCAAACATTAAGTCCAGTTCTGAATCATCTCCAAGCAATATAGTATATTCCTTCTTACGTATCAAATCGGTTGAGGTTTCTTATTAAAGTTTGATCAGGCTCGAAAATACTAATTAGTCCTAAAAAATTCAATGAATTGATAAAATTGTTTGATTTAATATCTTTGTAATTTGACGGATGAACCTCAGATTGTTTTTAATCTTCACTGAGGTATTTTTAATGATCTGTTTTGAAAAATAAACGTAGAATCAATTTATAAGAATGATGGATAAAAATTGTGCGGACTACTGGATAGAACAACTGGATTTAATCAAACATCCTGAAGGAGGTTATTACAGGGAAACTTACAGAAATAAAAGAACAGTGGAAGGGCGTAACCTGGCAACAAACATTTTTTATTTACTCCCTTCCAATGTGCCTTCCCGGTTTCATAGATTAAAATACAATGAATACTGGTATTTTCATTATGGCTCACCAATGAATCTGTATTTTTTCACCCCAGGAGGTGAATTTGAGAAGCATATTCTGGGGAATGACCCGGATAAGGATCAGCATCTGTCATTGTTGGTACCGGGGGGTACCATTTTTGGAGGAGAAGTACCTGAACCGGATAGTTTTGTATTGGTTAGCTGTAATATGGCTCCTGGGTTCCATTTTGATGATTTTGAGATGTTTACCCAGGAGGAGGTAATTGAAAAATATCCGCAGCATAACGATATAATCAAAAAATTACCATGTTAAGAGCATTTTGCCGGTGATAGTATCGGTTCGCAATTTAAAGTGAGTGGCCAGAATTCGGTGCGTGCATCCATCATAATCTTTGTTGAATTAGAGGTATTTAAAAAATTGTGTTGCTCTTCGAAAAGAAATTTTTATAAAACTTTTTCGGGTGCGGGTATAAATTCAAAATTTTTTATGAGTTTTGGGCTGCTTAAGTTTTATTGTTATTAATTTAATTATCTGAAACAGAAAATGACCGACAGAAAACAAATTTTTGTTGTAGGCCTTGATGATTTCAACCTTGAGAAGCTCAAAAGGTTGCCCGAGGCCAATGATTGCGATTTCCTTGCCGCAGTCAAATATGAAGAAATGCGGGGCATGGAACAGTTCGATATGAAAAATCTTATTGAAACGTCCTTCGAACGAATTGATCAAAATGGAAGGATTGATGCTGTGGTTTCCTATTACGATTTTCCCGGCACCGATCTGGTTCCTGTTATCGCAGACCGGTACAAATTAACAGGGCCATCCCTGGAAAGCGTGTTGAAGTGTGAGCACAAGTATTGGAGCAGATTGGAGCAAAACAAGGTGATCCCTAGAAGCGTTCCGATGTTTATGGCATTTGATCCCTTTGACAATCAGGCTTATCAAAAAATTGAAATGATTCCTCCATTCTGGATTAAACCCATTAAGTCATTTCGTTCCTTTTTGGCTTATCGGATCAACAGCGAGTACGAGTTCAATGATCATATGCAGGAAATAAGGGATCACATTAATTATATGTCCGAACCATTTAATTACCTCTTTAAGAATTACCAGCTTCCTGAAGAATTTGCTTACATGAAAGAAACCTGTATTGCCGAATCACCCATTAGCGGTCATCAGTGTACCGTGGAAGGGTATGTTTATGACGGAGAGGTGGTTGTTTATGGGATTGTTGATTCTGTAAAGGAAGAAGACCGGTCTTCGTTTGCCCGCTATGAATATCCCTCTTCCCTTCCTCAGGAAATTCAGTTTCGGATGGCAGATCTGGCAAGAAGGGCCATCACCCAGATCGGATTGAATAATTCGGCTTTTAATATTGAATTTTTTTATAACCATACTGTGAATCAGATTTTCCTGCTTGAGATCAACCCGAGAATATCTCAGGCCCACACCGATATTTTTGAAAAAGTTCACGGAATATCTCATCATTCAATTATGCTCAATATTGCCTTGGGTCGGCGGCCACAAGCTCTTGAATACAAAGGGAAACACAGGATTGCAAGTAATTTTATGCTGCGGATTTATGAATCCGGCAAGGTGAAAAAAGTGCCCAGCCAGGAAGAGGTGGATAAACTCAGGGAAAAATATCCGGAAATGACACTCAAATTACATGTAAAGGAAGGCATGCACCTTTCCGATTTGCAAGGACAGGACAGCTACAGTTATGAACTGGGGAATATGTTCCTTGGTGCCAGAAATCAGGAAGAGCTTATTCAAAAGTACGATGATTGTATGGCAAACCTTACTTTTGAGGTAGAGCTTGACGAAGTACCACAGGTGCATTAGGGCTTAGGCAGGATTCACTCTTTAAATTTAAAAGACGATTAAAATCAGGTAGAGACGTAATACATGGCGTCTCTGCCTTTTTCATTGGAAAATGTGTTCTCTTTTCATGCAAGGTTATAACGATTCCAGAAGTGTGATTCTGAAATAATTCTAATTTAAAGCCAAATTTTTTAGATATGTTTCAAATAATATTTTATTTTTTTGTGTTCATATTCATACATGCTTTTTTTAAACGCTAAAAAGGATGGCTTCAAAAAGCCTGCAAAATGAAAAGTAAATCATTATGAACATATTAATTGTCTTATTGCAAAAAAGCGACAAAGAATCGGACCTGGTGATCACCTTTGCCCTGATCATTACCTTGCTTATCGTGTGGATGTTGCTCAGGCGTATAGGAAAAAGGGGCAAACGTACATTCAGAAGCACCAGTTTGAGACATCTCCGCAGGCGTTATCTGAATGGTGAAATCAGCGACGAGGAATATGAAAGGCAGAAGAAAGATCTTACCGAACGTTAAGTATAGCAATAGGAGAGATCAGCGTTTAAGGTGTTGAATCAGCTCTGTTGGTTGGCTCAGGAACCAGATGTCTTTTTCCCCTTCCAGTTCTTTTTTGAATTCAGCTTGTTCCCCTGCTGTTTTTGACCAAAGCGTTGCTGCAAAATTTACGCCGGCATCCCGGGCTATCCGGAAGTCACTAAGATGATCTCCTGCATAAAGGGTATTCGTGTTTTCCAGTTTTAGCTTATTTAGGGCCATCTGGAGGCCTTCCAGGTTGGGTTTGTTTTGGTCAACATCATCATCTGTAATAATGACATCAAAGTGGCCTAATGCGCATTTTTCGGATGTAATCTTCCAGGCTTCCCGGCTTTTTCCGGTAACAATTCCGATGGGGTAATTCAATTTTCTCAGATTATCAAGCATTTCCTGTACTCCTTCATACGTTCCACCAAAATGCGAATCGTGAAAATTGCTGTAGTGTCTGAGAAACCTTCTGAATGCCTGCTCCCTTTCTTTTTCGGGAACGCACCTTCGTATGAATTCCCGCTCAGGGGTAGGTTTTGAACCTCGAATATCCTCCGTAGTGAGGGGTTTCCGTACATATGGCTGCACCACATATCGGTAAACTTCCCTGTAAAGCTCCCGGGTGTTGATTAGGGTGCCATCCAGATCAAAGAGAATGCCTGATATCATAGTTGAAAGCTTTTTATTCAGCATGAAACCCACATGCACTGGCTTATAAAAAAGAAACATAATTAACATGCAGGTTCCATTTGACCATAAACAAACAATAATCAAATGAAACCTTTATATTACTTACAACATCAAAAGAAATCAATTGTTTAAGGTATGCCGGTCAATGAACATTAATGGGTTTATATCGTTTTCTGTTTGGTGTGAAATTATTTTTTGCAATTTTGTGGATCTTTTAGGCCGGCAGAAGATTTACCGGTGAATATTCAGGCGGTTCGTTGAATACAGGCATTATGGAACTGATTAAAGTGGAGCATCTTACAAAGCGGTTTGGCGACCTGGTGGCGGTGGATGACATTAGTTTTTCCATCCGGGAAGGGGAAATATTTGGCTTTTTGGGCCCAAATGGGGCAGGAAAGACCACTACGCTCTCCATATTGTCCACTTTATTGTCGCCTACAGAAGGGTCGGCAATGGTGAACGGATATAACGTGGTTTCGCAGAAAGCAGATGTGAGAAGGTGTATCGGTGTGGTCTTTCAGGATCCCACACTTGATGAGGAACTGACAGCATGGGAAAATATGGACATTCACCGGAGGCTTTACGGAATGAAAAAGAGCAGGGAAAAGATCAAGGAGATGCTCACTCTGGTTGAACTGGAAAATCGTAAAAAGCAACTGGTGAAGAATTTTTCCGGGGGCATGAAAAGAAGACTGGAAATTGCCAGGGGACTGCTGCATGAGCCTAAAATCCTATTTCTTGATGAGCCTACACTTGGGCTTGATCCGCAAACCAGGAACCATTTGTGGGATTATATCCGGAATATGAACCAGGAGAAGAAGGTTACCATCATACTCACCACGCATTATATGGATGAGGCGGAGAAGCTTTCCGACCGGGTTGCGATCATTGACCAGGGGAAAATTATAGCCCTGGATACACCGAATGCACTAAAAGAACAGGTTGGGGGAAGCGTGATAAGGATTGAATCGAAGGAAACCACAAAAGTAAAGGAGAAACTGGCTGGTGTAAATTGGCTGAGCAACCTTTCCCTGCATAATGGATTTGTGGATATAACCCTTCAGAATGCAGAAAAACGGATAGCAGAAGTAATTAAAATACTGAATGATGTTCATATTGACTCGGTTTCATTGCAGATCCCTACCCTGGAAGATGTTTTTCTCAATTATACAGGAAAAACCATAAGGGAACAGGAAGCCAGTGCTAAAGACCGAATGCGACAACACAGAAGAGCATCGCGACGATGAGTGGAATGAGTGCAATATATACCATTTGGTACAGGAATGTACTGAAATATTTCAGGATGAAGAGCCGGATTATCGGCAGCCTGGGTATGCCCTTTTTCTTTCTGGTGATTATCGGGTTCGGGCTGAATTCTGCCATTTCGGTTCCTGGCATGCAGGTGAATTACGTGGAATTTATCGCCCCGGGCATCATTTCCATGAGCATTTTGTTTTCAAGTATGTTCTCGGGTGTTCAACTGGTAATCGATAAGCAGATAGGTTTTCTTAAGGAAACGCTTGTTGCCCCGGTTTCCCGACTGCATCTGATGATCGGCCAGACGCTTGGCGGAGCTACCACTGCTGTGCTGCAAGGTTTGCTGGTTTTTATTATTTCTATTGCCATAGGTGTCAATTTGCCCTCTTTTTCAGGTATTCTTATTTCCCTGGTGTTTATGTTTCTGATCGGTCTTTCTTTTACATCAGTGGGTATAGCCTTCGCTTCAAGAATGGAGGACACGCATGGTTTTCAGTTAATCGTCAACTTTGTGCTTTTTCCCGTGTTTTTTCTTTCCGGCGCTTTGTTTCCGCTGGACAGAATTCCCGACTGGCTTTCATTCCTTACTTATATTGATCCCCTGACTTATGGCGTGGAAGGAATGCGCTACGGAATGCTGGGGGCCTCCCAGTTGAATCCCTGGCTTTGTTTTGGAGTATTGGGAGGATTTTTGGTGGCCGTCCTCTTGTTGGGGAGTTTCTTGTTCAATAAAATCAGGATTTGAATCAAGCCGGCTTTCATTACTTAACATTCATAGGCTTTCCTATTTTTTTACAAGGCCTTCCGGGTAAGATAATGCAATGTGGAAATCGTACGTTTTTTATTTTATATTGGTTTAACAAGGAGATTAGTGATTATGCATATTCTTCCAAGCAAAAGCCCTACCTTACGTTATGGCGGTACCCTTTTTCTTACGCTGATGATTTTAATTTTTGCTTTGGATTCGTGTGGCCCCAGCTATGAGGAACATCAGCTGGAGGTCACTGCTACTGCTTATAATTCCCATAAAAGCCAAACTTCAGGCAATCCAAGGATTGCAGCATGGGGTGATACTTTGGAGCCGGGGATCAAAGCCATTGCTGTATCCAGAGATCTGCTGGACTCGGGCTTAACTTACGGGGTTCAGGTAAATATAGAAGGATTGCCAGGAGAATATGTGGTTACGGATAAAATGAACAGGCGTTGGAACAAAAAGATCGATGTCTATATGGGGAACGATATAGATAAAGCCCTCGAATGGGGCAAAAAAACAGTGACCATTAGCTGGAGAACAAAGAAAGAAAGGTTGCCTGAATAAAACTCCTTCTTTAGATAGTCCCTGGTAGTTAGACGATAGGCCTCCGGATAGAGATCCCAGGTATTGATCAGTATTCCGTCGAGGTCAAACAGAACACCCTTTATCATGATTTTAATTTTTCACTCCATAGAAAATAATGTATTTCCGCCGGGTATTCAACAGGATAACATTCATTTTTATCTGGATGAAAACAAAAAGCTTTAGTAGCAGATATTTAAAGTAGTTATCAAACTGCCTTCTTTGTATCCAGTTCCGGGAATCCTTATATCCCTGAATCACCTGTGGTGTGATATTTTCCCTGTGGATAACAGATAGCTTGGTTTGCTGTAATGATCTTGCGTATTGGTGTTCTGTCCAGTGATGAAAACTCATTTTACTTTTCCATTTTTCAAGCAGGGAAATTCTTTTTTTATGGGTTCTTGACAGAATGTCAGCAATAAGAAATTTCCCGGAAGGTTTTAATACGCGTTCTACTTGTTCAAAAAATGATTCTTTATAGGGATAATGAAAGGCGCTTTCAATACAAAACAGAATATCGATGGAGTTATCCGGTATCGTTTCCAGTCTCTGGGCATCATCCACATGAAATTCCAGTTTTTCATGTCCGTTCTTTAAATGTTTAGCCAATTCAATGTTGTTTTGGTTGATATCTACGCCTATTGTTTTTTCCGGTTGGAAGTTATTATATAAATAGATGCTTTGAGTTCCATTACCACAACCTACTTCAAGAACAGTTTTGTTCTGAATGGACCCTACTTTGGAAATACAATGATCCGTTAAATTGAGCTGCCTTTTCTCAAGGCTTTCGTTTTTCTCCCTGAAAAAAGGGTAGTGTAACATCAGGTATTTATTGAACACATTTACATAGGTGTTGTTGATCGACTGGTAATAATTTTTGGTGGATCCCCCTGTTTCAAACAATTCCTTTAACATACAGTATTTTATAAAATTTTTATTAACAATAATTGGAGCGCAACTTATCTAAAAAAATACACCCGGCAAAACCTTTTTTCTTAATAAAAATGAAAGGGCCTCCATTCACCCCATTTAGATATAATTAATTTTAATAATCCATATTTTTGCGCTATCTTCGGCTTCTTTATTAAACAAAATTTTTCTACAACCGAAAGGCCAATTTATATAGAGAAGAATAACAATCAGATCATTATGGATGTATTGCTTTTTAATGGGAGCCCGAGAGAAAATGGGAATACAGCTCATCTGCTAACACGCATGGCAGATGTTTTTTCTGAGAAAAACGCCCGTACTGAATTCATTCAACTTGGAGGTAAGCCTGTCCAGGGTTGTACAGCTTGTATGGAATGCAGGAAGAACAAAGATGAACGATGTGTGATAGATGATGATGAAGGATATAGAATTGTCACCCGACTGGCAGAAAATATCTTATGGCTTCATAATAAGATATCCCAATAGCCGGACCGGGAATTTTTATTAAAACCAAATAAATATACTACAGTTTGGTCGAATTGTACACTTCAGGAGTATGTTGAAAAGGAAAATCTTCAATTTGACTGAGTCGCGACAAAGCCTTTCTTTGGTCTTGTTTTGAAAGGTTCTGTTTCAATATGCTTTCTTTGGAGGGGGCATCATGATCTAACCAATCTTTTTTAATTCATTCTGATTCTTACAAATAATTTTTTTATATTTAGCAGGTTCTTATGGTCTGAAAGTCTCTGGAACCTACGAGAAATAATTAAAGATGCCGTCAATATGAATGAAAATATTGCTTATGCGGGAAACAAAGGAGAACAGGTCCGTTCGGACTGTTTTGTAACCCTGGAACTAAGAGGCAGGGGAGGAAACGATATAGAGATTCAGAGTAAGGTGAGTTCACTATATGGAGAATCCATTCATGAACTGGCAAAAGACATTTTGCACTTTTATGATGTGAAAAGTTCTCGTTTGCAAATCGAAGATACCGGTGCTCTTCCGCTTGTTATTGCAGCCCGTATAGAGGCAGCCCTGAAAGAGCTTATAGGTCCGGATGACCCTTACTTGCTGCCTATGCAGGAGGAAAATAAATATGGTACCAACGAGGATCATTTTCGTTTTTCATGTTTATACCTTCCGGGAAATACCCCCAAGATGATGATCAATGCAGGGATACATCATCCCAATGCCATCATTCTTGATCTTGAGGATTCGGTTTCCCTTGGTAAGAGACGGGAAGCCCGTTTTCTGGTGCGGAATGCTCTGAGAGGGATCGATTATAACGGAGCGGAGCGTATAGTCAGGATTAACCGGTTTCCGGAGGGTTTAAAGGATCTGAAATATGTTGTGCCGCATAACGTTCATGTGATCCTCATACCCAAATGTGAAGTTGCAGAACAAGTATATGAAGTAGAGAAAGAGATCCATAATATTAAAGAGCGGCATCAAACGAGCAATGATATATATATGATGCCCATTATAGAAAGTGCGAATGGTGTAGAGCATGCTTTTGATATAGCCACTGCATCTGATGAGGTAGTAGCCATGGCCATAGGTTTGGAAGATTATACCGCTGATATTGGAGCTCGAAGAACCGATTCCGGCTATGAATCATTTTATGCCCGGTCGCGGATTGTCAATGCATGCAGGGCAGCCGGGATACAGCCTATTGATTCGGTATTCTCAGATGTTGGAGATGAGGAAGGTTTGAAAGTTGCAGCAAGAGAAAGCAAATCACTGGGTTTTGAAGGAATGGGCTGCATTCATCCCCGGCAGGTTAAGGCCATTCATGAAGGTTTTGCTCCGGGAGAAGAAGAAATCGAATACGCAAAGAAGATAGTCGATGCAGCTTATGAAGCAGAACAAAAAGGTTTGGGGGTAATCGCCCTGGGGAAAAAAATGATTGATCCGCCGGTGGTAAAGCGGGCTCAAAAGACGCTGGATCTGGCAGTATTCCTGGAGTTGATCCCTGAAAATGTGAGAGAGAAGTTCATGTTTTAAAGTGAATTTTGCAAATGCCTGTTTTTTACATATATTTACAGAGCCTAAACCAATTGCACTAATGTGCTTGTTTAATTAGATAACTTAAAAGTGATATAAGAATATATGGTGCAACAGGCTTATAAACTTGCAAAAAATGCATTAGGAAGATATGTTCCGGAGGAGGTAAACGGAAAACCCGTTATGCCCTATCAGGGCGTAGGCCAATACAAACCCGGGGGACATACCTATGGACCTCCCGTTTGTTCATCCGCAGATTATCCTTCCAACGGTGACAAAAGAATAGCATCGCTGAGAGATGCCCTTGAAAAGGCCGGTATAGAAGATGGGATGACCATTTCCACCCACCATCATTTGCGTGACGGCGATCTGTTAACCAACCGGTTATTTGATGCAATACATGAACTCGGAGTGAAAGATCTGGTATGGTTCCCTTCCGGCTCTTTTCCCTGTCATGAGCATCTGATCCCATATCTTGAGGATGGCACCATTCATCATATTGAAGGCAGCATGAGCGGCCCCCTGGGAAAATTTATTTCTGAAGGCAAAATGCAGGGAACAGGAGTAATTCTCTCTCATGGAGGACGTTATCAGGCCGTACAGGATGGAGAGGCCAGAATTGATATAACCGTTATAGGAGCTGGTTGTGCCGATCCTTTCGGTAATGCCAACGGATTGTATGGCCCTTCGGCCAGCGGTTTGCTCGGTTTTGCCCTTGCCGATGCCCAATATGCCGGTAAGGTGATTGTAGCTACAGACCATATGGAGGAATTTCCCTGTGTTCCATGGCAGATTCAGGGGAATTATGTGGATTACACAGTGGAGATGGATCAAATAGGCATACCAGAAAAAATTGTTTCCCCTGCAACGTATTTAACCAAGAGCCCCGATAAATTACTCCTGGCCGAAATGACCGCTGATTTTTGTGAAGCAACCGGAATACTGAGAAATGGATTTTCCTTTCAAGCTGAGGCCGGAGATATTTCTCCATCTGCTTTGGATTTCTTTGCAAAAAAGATGAGGGAGCAAGGGATCCGGGCTCGTTTTGCCCGCGGAGGCAGCAATAGGTATTTGGTTGACATGCTGAAAGAGGGGTTGGTCGAATACATCTTCGACGAGCAGGCCTTTGATCTTGAAGGATTGCAGTCCATGAGGGATAATCCGAATCACATCCCGATCACTCCTTTTACCGGTTATAATTATCACGGTAAAGGCCATTTTGCCAGTATGGTGGATGTGGTGATATTGGGAGCCAACGAGGTGGATATGAATTTTAACGCCAATGTGGTTACCCACTCCAACGGCTACTTAATGCATGGTATTGGAGGATGGCAAAACTGCCTGTTCTCCAAAACGGTGATCTTACCTGTGCCTTTGTTTCGTGACAGGGTGCCTGTTGTCACCGATGAGGTGACTACCATCTGCGGACCGGGGGAATTAATTGATGTGGTTGTTACAGAGAGAGGAATAGCTATCAATCCCCGCAGGACCGATCTGATTGAGAAAGCAAAAAAGTCTCACTTGCCGGTCAGAAGCATTGAGGAGCTGAAAGAAGAAGCAGAAAAGATCTGCGGAAAACCTGCCAGGCCGGAATGGGAAGATGAGATCGTTGCGGTTGTGAAATGGGTGGATGGAACTGTGATCGACTCAATAAAAAAAGTAGAAGTATAACCAAACCAATAGTTTTAACCTTTAAAAAATCCAGACTATGAAGAAGTACAAATGCAGAGTATGCGGACATGTTTACGATCCTAAAGAGGGCGATCCACAGGGAAATATTAAACCCGGCACTCCTTTTGAGGAGGTTCCTGATGACTGGAGATGTCCTGTCTGTGGTGTTGGAAAAGGGGAGTATGAACCGATAGATTAAAAGATCAGCAGATTGACTGAAAAAGGTAAACCGGATGGAAGCAAAGCGTTTCATCCGGTTTGTTTTTTATACATTCACTTTTTCACCGGTATAACTTCGTGTTTTCAGGAAAAATACCCCTGCAACGCTTGCGAGGGTGAAAAATGTGATTGAAGACAAAACCAGCGCACTGGATAATGAGTAGTGATCGGTATACCACCCCAGCAAAGGTCCAATGCCTGCAAAAAGTAGCCGGATCATGAAGTTGCGCACAGATAGAACGGTAGCCCGTGTGTTGGATTCTGCCAACCGGTTTATGTAATCTTTGAGTATAGGGGTGGCCAGTCCCCTCATTAGGTAAAACAGGAACAATATGGAGATCCCCCAGATAACATGGATCTGGCTTAGAATAAAGTAGAACAGAGGCAGGAGCAGGGTGATGAATATGATCATCTTAACCTGCCCCAACCGGTACTCCACTTTGTAAGCGATGTAAGAAGTAATGGCCACCGATAGATTGAGCAGTGTCCAGAACACTCCGAAAAGAGATAATTCCAGGTCAACATGTTTAAAATAGGGCTGAACAAACCAGGCCATGGTAAGTGTGGAGGCGCCAATCACTGCGGAATAGAGGATGTTCCATTTTAAGTGGGGGTTTCCGTGAAGCGAATGTTTGACAATAAGTAGAATATCGTTAAAATTCATTTTTGTAAGCTTTTCCTGCCGGATGGGTTCAATCAATAAAATGGCAGCCGGAATGCCAATGAATGATACCGCCGTTTGGGCATAAAAGGGTGTACGAAGACTGATCTCGGCCAAAAGCCCTCCCAGGATACCAGCCACACCTTCAGCAACGTTTCCTAAGGAAACCATTTTTCCTTCAAATCGGAGGTATTTGTTTTCCCGATTTCCGGCTTTCAATGTGTCGTATAGCATGGCCGAATCGGCCCCGGAGACCAGGCTCGTTCCTATACCCATCGTGACTTCAGCCATAAGAAAACCCCAGAAATCATAAGATAAGCTGTAAATCACAAATCCACAAGAGCCCAGGGTGACACCTATGATCAGCGTGGTTTTTCTGCCTAGCACATCCGCGAAGTAACCGGAGGGAATCTCCAGGATAACTATTACAACAGAATATATGGACTGAAGAACAAAGATATCCTGCATCTCAAGCCCGTTCTCCTGATAAAATAGCACTACAATGGGCATGAAGAGCATAAACCATTTGGCGATCTTTATCAGGTAGAGCTTGACAATATTTGATTTCAGGCTTTGTTCCATATCCTATTCAGATCCTGCAAATGTAATGGAAGTGATCAGAATTTGAAAGGTCACCTTATTTTTCGTCCCCATTTATTCCCGGTCATTTTTGATTAAATTCTTTTCTCGAAAGGCAGAATTTTATATTTTTGCAGGACTTTATGCAATGGCCCCGTAGCTCAGCTGGATAGAGCAACGGCCTTCTAAGCCGTAGGCCCTAGGTTCGAATCCTAGCGGGGTCACTGAGCCGGTTTTCACAGAACCGGCTCATTTATAAAATATTAATATGTTACCCTTGGCATATTAAGAGATTTCGGCCTGGGTTCTTTTGAGGCATTGGTGGTTTGTCTGTTATATTGAATACGGGCTTTCTGGTAAGAAAATGCAATATTTATTATCAACTCATTATTTTAACCTGGATAATTCGGGTTAGTCACGCCAGGCCTGTTTCCTTTTATTTTTTCTTAAAGTTTCTACCTCTACATTTCCTTGATTGTTAATTTTTTTTAGAGCCACCTTTTTTATTTTTCCGCCCAAGTCGGGGTGGTAATCCTTTTCTATCTTTATATAATTATCAGTATATCCGAAAATTTTTCCATTTTGTTCGTAGTTTTCGAAGAGTACTTTTCTTTTTTCTCCCAGGTGTTTTCTATAGAACATCATTCTTTTCCTTTCGGCAAGAATCTGTAATTTTTTGCTTCTTAGTTTTATTTTTTCAACCGGCACCTGGCCTTCCATTTTGGCAGCGGTGGTATTAGGTCTACTGGAAAATGGGAACACATGGTAAAAGCTGGCATCCAAGTTTTGAAGAAATTCAAAGGTCTCCCTGAACTTTTCTTCATCTTCACCTGGAAAACCTACGATCACATCCACTCCGACAAAAGCACCGGGAATATGGTTTTTGATTTGTTGTATTTTATTCTGAAAAAGTTCCCGGTTATACCTTCGTTTCATTGTTACCAGTATGTCATTACATCCTGATTGCAGGGGAATGTGAAAATGGGGAAGAAATTTTTCTGATTGGGATACAAAGCGGAGGATTTTATCATTCAAAAGGTTGGGTTCGATCGAAGCTATGCGGTATCTCTCAATACCCGGAACATTTTCCAGCCGGTGGATCAACTCCTGGAATGTTTCGCCGGTGGATTGTCCAAAATCTCCTATGTTGATACCTGTAAGAATGATTTCTTTTACACCGGAATTTGCAATATTGCGGGCTTCCTCCGCCAGGGTTTCGATACTTTGATTTCGGCTTTTTCCGCGCGCCATAGGAATGGTACAGTAAGAACATCTATAGTCGCATCCGTCCTGCACTTTGAGAAATGAACGTGTACGATCACCCAGTGAATAGGAGGGATGAAATTTTACCAGCTCATTCGTACCAGAAATGTGGATTTCCGGCCTTTCTTTTTTCCTGTATTTTTCAAGATAATCCGGGATATTGAATTTTTCATTATTACCGAGTATAAGATCTACACCTTTTATAGCAGCGATTTCTTCAGGGTAAAGTTGGGCATAACACCCCACTGCAATAATTTTAGCTTCCGGATTCAGCTTCCTTGCTTTCTTAACAGCTCTTTGGCTTTTTCTATCTGCTTCGCTGGTTACCGTACAGGTGTTAATCACATAAATATCCGCTTTTTCATTGAACTTCACTTGTTCATAGCCCATTTCCTGAAATTTTCTGGCCAGGGTAGATGTTTCAGCGAAGTTCAGTGGGCATCCCCGGGTATGTAAAGCCACTTTCATAGCCATTAGAATTCTTTAATTGATTTACCACAAATTTAATTTCTAATTTAAAATTTTAAGCATATGGCTTATAAAAACATCGCAGAAAGACTAAGGAGTCACGAGATTCTGATCAGCAACGGTATCCAAGACCCGGTCATTTCCAGTAGAATGGTCCTCGTGGGATATCGCCATGAAAAAATGAAGAAAGCAAATACCTTGTTTGTGTTAAGATTCCGGCTTTCCGCTCCTGCTTCAGTTGGAATGAATCATATGTGAAGGCCTGTCAGGATAGTTGACACAATCTTTCAGGAAATAAGATAACAGACAACAAGACTTCTTCATTCAATGAAAGTTGGCAAAAAGCAGTTTCCAGTTAGCAACACCCATTATTCTCATTTTATACCCTCAACCCTAGCCTAATTTATCAACCAATCAATCAGGCATTCAAGCATTCCTTACCGAACCTTGCCATTTGCTTTCATATTTATTAATATTGCATTATCTTTTAATCAGAGAAAAAAAACGGAAAAAAGATGAAAAGTCCCTCCCATAATAAAACCGAAAACCATTCTTACGGATTTTTATTTTTCTTTCTTTCCTCCGGCTTAGTAAAAATGGAATTTCCCCAACGGGTGTTGGTTTTTGTTCTTATCCTCTTGATATCAGGTGCCACACAAGCCCAGGATGTTGATATTCCCTATGTTCCTACACCCACCGCTGTGGTGCGAAAAATGCTGGATATTGCCGATGTAGGTCCGGGCGATTATCTGATAGATCTCGGTTCGGGCGACGGGCGCATTGTAATTGATGCGGCACGTCGTGGAGCCGTTGGGCACGGTGTGGAAATCGATCATGATCTGGTCAGGGAAGCTGAAGACAATGCCCGTAGTGCCGATGTCTCCGACAAAGTGATATTTCTGGAAGAAGATGTGTTCGATACGGATTTCAGCCGGGCTAGTGTGGTGACCATGTATCTGATGAACATTGTCAATATCGAACTTCGACCGGAGCTTTTGGACAAGCTCAGTCCCGGGACACGAATAGTCTCCCACAGTTTTGGCATGGAGGACTGGAAGCCCGACAAACATATAAAGGAAGGGGATCACGATATTTATTACTGGGTGGTGCCGGCAAAGATCGAGGGCCAATGGCGATGGAAGGTTAACGGGAAGCAGTTTACCATGTCTGCCGAACAGGAATTTCAGGAGACCCGCCTTGAATTATACACGGAAAATGATACTTTGGAAGTGAGAGACCATGCGCTTGCCGGGAAGAGAGTGAATTTTACCGCGGTGCATCCGGATAGCAGCCTGAAATATGTCTACCACGGCCAGGTTAAGGGAGAAGAGATAACAGGTAAGGTGCAAATCATCGAAAACGAGACCGAATACATTGAGAACTGGTCTGCCACGGTCCGATAGCAGTTGGCAAACTTCTTATACAGCGAAGTTGGATACGTCGATTATGTGCGGGTATATAACCTGGAGTAATAAATATGATCAGAGCCATGTTTTCGTTTTTAATAAAGCTTGATAATCATAAAAGATTGAAAAATGAAATCTGAACTGCCCGATAAAGCCCATAGCGATTTTTATAAGAACCTCAGGAAAAAGATTGATCACTGGCTTCAGCATAAAAAAGTGGGGGGCGGATACGCTAAGTATATATTGCTTGCACCCGATTTTTTTCACCTGCTGTGCAGGCTTTCTGTCGATCCGGAGGTTCCCGCAAAGGAAAAAGCCAAACTGGGAGCAGCCATAGCCTATTTTATAACCCCCATGGATGTTATTCCCGAAATGTTAACGGGGCCTATAGGTTATATGGATGATGTGGCACTTTCTGCATATGTTTTAAACAGCATCATCAACAATGTTGATCCTGAGCTGGTAAAAAAGCACTGGGCAGGGGATGAGAATATCCTGGAGCTCATTCGGCAAATACTGGCAAGGGCCGACCAGATGATCGGAAAAGGGGTTTGGGAAAAAGTGAAGCGGAGCATCAAATAAAAAGGATTTCTGAATGATGTTTATTATTTTTGTGAAGAGTGTAGAACAAATAAATTTATATTATATGAGAAATTTAATGATCATGTTATTGATTTCTGTAATGGCCGGTTTTTCGGCCTGTAA
>JBNJFN010000006.1:0-27305 GCA_051746885.1 Bacteroidota bacterium
GGTGGAACCGTATCCTGGATCTCACCCAAAGCTGAATTTACGCCCAAAATCATTCAAACCAAGGAGGAAAGGGTTGACCTGGTATACGCGGTAAAAGTCAGGGTGAAAAATGACGGAAGAATCAAGATTGGTATGCCCGGGGAGGTTAATTTTTAAGATAGGAAAAATGCAAATGAAAAGATGGTATTTTAACGCTGTTTGGTTTAAGTCATTCGCTACGCTGTCATAAAATAGTCATTGTTTGTCATTAATCGACACAAGGGCCAATGGCAACAAACGACAATTAATGACCCCTTAATGACTACAAATGACTATAAATGACGCTTTAATGACACTAATTGACCAAAAACGCTTCTAAAGCAATATGAAACAGTCAGTCAAAATCAATTCACTAAAAAAATCCTACGAAAAAACGGCAGCTCTGGAAGATGCAACATTTGAGGTAGAAAAGGGAGAACTTTTCGGATTGATCGGCCCCGACGGGGCAGGCAAAACAACACTTTTCAGGATACTGACTACCCTGCTGATACCGGATGAAGGCACTGCCACAGTGGAAGGATGGGATACGGTAACACACTACCGGAAGATCCGAAGGATCATGGGGTATATGCCTGGCCGCTTTTCTCTTTATCAGGATCTTTCTGTTAGAGAAAACCTGGAGTTTTTTGCCACCATTTTTGATACCACCATTGAAGAGAATTACTATCTGATCGAGGACATTTACAGGCAAATTGAATATTTTAAAGACCGGCTGGCCAGAAATCTTTCAGGTGGGATGAAACAGAAGCTGGCACTGAGCTGTGCACTCATTCATAAGCCTTCCGTATTGGTACTGGATGAGCCCACCACCGGCGTGGATGCTGTTTCAAGAAAAGAATTCTGGGAGATGCTGATGAAACTGAAAAAACAGGGTATCACTATACTGGTTTCCACTCCCTATATGGATGAAGCTGGTATGTGTGATCGTGTGGCGCTTATTCAAAACGGACAAATCATGAAGATCGATCCTCCGGATAAGATCCTGGGAGACTATCCCGGCACCATTTGGGCTGCCAGTGGAGAGAGTCAGTACAGGTTGCTGCAAAATATCCGCGATTACGAAGGGGTTGCTTCCGTTTATCCTTTTGGTGAATACATCCACTTTACTCCTCAATACCGGACATTTGACAAGGAAGAGCTAAGGAAGTTCTTAATATCAAGAGGTCACCAGGATCCGGAGATAAAGCAAGCCGAGCCAACGATTGAAGACTGTTTTATGTACTTAATGAATAAATAGCAAATCCGATGGAGTCATCTTACATCATCGAAGCAGAGAATATGGTGAAAAAATTTGGCGATTTTACGGCCAATGACAGCCTGACTTTTCAGGTCAGAAAAGGAGAGATTTTTGGTTTCCTCGGGGCAAATGGGGCGGGCAAAACAACAACCATCAGGATTTTATGCGGGCTGTCGGCTCCAACGTCAGGAAAGATACACGTTGCCGGGTACAATGTGTATAAGGAAACCGAAAAAATCAAGAAGCGCATCGGTTATATGAGTCAGAAGTTTTCGCTCTATGAAGATCTGACAGTTGGCGAAAATTTTAGGTTTTACGGGGGGATATATGGTTTGCCGCGCAAAAAGATCAGAGAACGCACGGACTATTTGCTCGAAAAACTGAATTTTACCCATGCGTACAATTATAGGATTGCATCCATACCATTGGGATGGAAACAAAAGCTTGCCTTTTCCATAGCTGTCATCCACGAGCCCCGGATTGTTTTTCTGGATGAGCCCACCAGCGGAGTGGATCCCATCGCACGGCGGCAATTCTGGGAGATGATCTATGAGACTGCCGCAGGTGGAGTTACAGTATTTGTCACAACCCATTATATGGATGAAGCCGAGTATTGCGACAGGGTTTCCATCATGGATCAAGGCCGGATTGAAGCCATGGATACGCCCCGAAATCTTAAGAACAGATATCAGGCTTCAAATATGAACGATGTATTTGTGCGGATTGCCCGTTAATTTTCCAATCAACTCACTGTAAGAGCATATGAGACGTTTCAGAGGATTTGTAAAAAAGGAGTTTATTCATATTTTCCGCGATGTACGGACTTTGCTTATTTTATTCGGCATGCCCGTGGCCCAGATATTGATTTTTGGTTATGTGGTGACCAATGAGATTAAGGAAGCCAGGATTGCGGTTTATGATAAATCCAACGATCATATAACCAGAGAAATCACCGATAAGCTGGTTTCCTCGGATTATTTCATACTTTCAAAGAATATCCGGGATCACAGCGAAATAGAAAAAACGTTTGAGAAAGGAGAAATCAAGGAGATCGTCGTTTTTGAACAAAATTTTGCCGAAAAGCTGACCAACGAAAAATCGGCAACGGTGCAAATCCTTCTCGATGCCACAGATGCGAATATGGCCAACCTGCTGCAAAGTTATACTTCAGGTATCATAAGGGATTACTCTTCAGATATCATGGTCAGTAACCGGGAATTGCCGCAAATGGAAGTCAAATCCCGCATGCTTTTCAACAATGAGCTGAAAGGGGTGTACATGTTTGTCCCCGGTACCATGGCACTGATTCTTATGCTCGTCACTGCCATGATGACATCAATTTCCATCACCCGGGAAAAGGAAATGGGCACCATGGAAGTGCTATTGGTTTCACCATTGAAATCCATTCAGATCATTGCAGGGAAAGTCTTCCCGTATGTTTTTCTGGCCTTCCTGAACGGGGTAACCATCATTGCCCTGGGATATTTCGTATTTGACATGCCTGTAAACGGTAGTCTGATTCTGCTGCTGCTTGAAACCCTGCTTTACATCATCATGTCGCTTTCGCTGGGTATTTTTATTTCAACAATCAGCAATAGTCAGCAGATGGCCATGTTCATTTCTATGTTTGCTCTTTTACTTCCCACCATGCTGCTTTCCGGATTTATTTTTCCCATCGGGAACATGCCCTGGCCGCTTCAATGGTTGAGTACCATCATTCCGGCAAAATATTATATCATACTCATCAAGGATATTATGATTAAAGGAACCGGATTGCTTTATATCTGGAAGGAAACGCTTGTATTGTTACTTATGACAGGTATATTTATTGGTTTAAGCATTAAAAATTTCAAGATCCGTCTGGAATAAACAATGGGAGATATTATCAATTGACAATGAAAACCATTACTTACATATTACAAAAAGAATTCATTCAGATTTTACGGCACCGGACCATGCTGGCTATGATTATCGTCATGCCCTTTGTACAACTTCTAATCCTGGTCAATGCCGCCACTTTTGATATGAAGAATATAGATATTTATGTGGTGGACCGGGACCAGTCATCCACCTCCAGACAGTTGGTAAACAAGTTTGAAGCCTCGCCGTTCTACAAAATAACAGCCCGCTCTTTCAGTGTTAAGGAGGGTATGGATAGAATACTCAAGGACAAAGCGGATTTAATATTACAAATTCCCGATCATTTCGAACACAACCTCAGGACTGAAGATCAAGCTGATATACAGTTGCTGATTAATGCCATTAACGGGAATGCTGCAGGCCTGATCAACGCCTATTCCTCGAGGATCATTTCGGATTATAACCACAACATTGCTATAAAATGGAGTAATCAACCTCAGATGGCCGGGAATCAACCTGTCGAAATTGTCTATTCCTTTTGGTACAACCCTGAAATGAACTATAAAATATACATGGTACCCGGAATACTGGTGATCCTGGTAACCATCATCAGTCTTTTCCTTACCGCCATGAACATAGTAAGAGAAAAGGAGATGGGAACCATTGAGCAGATTAATGTTACCCCCATTAAAAAGTATCAGTTTATCATTGGTAAACTGTTGCCTTTTCTGATCATTGCCCTTTTTGAGCTGGCCTTTGGTCTTTTTCTTGGCAGGCTGATATTCAACGTTCCCATTGTAGGTAACCTGCCGCTGCTTTTTGGTTTTGCCATCATTTATCTTTTGGTTATTCTTGGATTTGGCTTATTTCTTTCTGTCATCTCCGAAAATCAGCAACAAGTCATGTTCGTTACTTTCTTTTTTATGCTGGTATTCATTTTGATGAGCGGAATTTTTACACCTACTGAAAGCATGCCGGATTGGGCAAACAAGGTAAATGTAATCAATCCAATAGCTTATTTCATGAGGGTTATACGCATGATCCTTTTAAAAGGCTCGGGTTTCAGGGATATTTTGCCGGAATTTTACAGTTTGCTGCTCTATGCCTTTGTTAGTCTGGGTTTGGCAGTATGGCGATATCGTAAGACGACTTAACCCGCTTTATATAGTATTTTTGGAAAAAGTTTCAAAAATGCCGATACGAAGCATTTTTGTCTTAAAAAAAATAACCTCCTTCGTTTTACATAGCTTAACAGATGGAGTTGCTTCCTTGTTAACTATTATTCAACTTTAACATTCAATATAAATGTTAATTTTGTTATCTTAACACAGGATTATATATATAATGAGGTTATTTAGCTTGTTAGTACCAAAATTATTTATAGATTTACAGCAAATTTATGGCATTTTATGAAAGGGGATTTTGGAAATAATTATTTCAATAACAGGGAGTTCGAAATCTTGGTATCAAAGTATGAAAAAATGCTGAAAAGCAGGGTAAATTATTACTTTGACGTGGAGGATTTTGAGCAGATAGTGGAATATTATATGGATATGGATCAGAACCTGAAAGCCCTGAAAGCAGTTAAATATGCTTTTCACTTACATCCAGATGCGCTACACCTGATGATCAAGAAAGCCCAGATACATCTTAAAAATAAAAACCCCGAACAGGCGCTGAATTCTTTAGAAACGGTTGAAAATATTGAATCTTCAAATTCGGAGATTTATCTGACAAAAGGGCATTCCCTGTTACTTTTAGGAAATCTTGCTGATTCTTTGGAATATTATGATAAAGCTTTGACTCTCGTCGAGGACAGGGAGGAAATGCTGGAGACGCTGCAAAATATCTCACAAACTTTACAATTTTCCGATTTATATAAAGAGGCAATTAAGTATTTGTTAAAAGCTTTCGAGCTGGATAAGGAAAATCTGATGGTATTGTATGATCTCGCTTATTGTTATGACCGGTCAGGAGATCCCGAGAAAAGCATTGTCTATTACAATCATTATATTAATGTAGAGCCTTATTCTGAACATGTTTGGTTTTCCCTTGGCAATTTGTATAACAAAGTAGGTGAAACAGATAATGCCATAGAAGCCTATGAAATGGCAGTTGCAATAAATCCCGAATATATTGATTCAATTTATGAACTGGCTGTCCTCCTGGAAGATAATTATCAATATGCCAAAGCGATCAAATATTATAACCAATACCTTTCATATGTGCCTGATTCAGCAGAGACTTTTCTTTTCATTGGAAATTGTTATTATTATTTAAACGAATATGATGAGGCTCTGATACATTATAAAAAATCATTGAAGATTGAAGACAATAATCCGGAGGTGCTTTATTCAATTGCCAATCTGCTCTATAAAAAACAGAAATATTGGGATGCCCTGTTTTATGCAAAAAGGGCAACATATCTGGATGAAAACGAGGCAGGGTATTACGTGCTTTATGGGAAGATCAATGCCCGTCTAAAAATGCATAAAGAATCAGCCCTGGCATTTCATCAGGCTGTTGAATTGAAACCTGAAGTGTTTTATCATTGGATACTTCTAACTGATGAACTGATTATAGAAAGGAAATACGATAGAGCCGTCCAATATTTGCTGAACAGTATGGAATTTCACGGGAACAATGCATTAATTCTTTTTCGGCTGGCTGCATTGTATTATAAGACCCACAGCATAAGAAATTCATTAAAATATTTTAGAAAAGCCATGTTGATGGATAAAAAAAGGTACAATGAATTTTTTAAGATCTGTCCCGAAGCAAGGCGATCGAATGAGATTAAGAAAGTATTGAAAGATAAAACCCTTTAAAAGTAACCTTATATGAATGCAAACTTGCCACACATTCCAAACAGAGAGCGCAAAAAGAGAGACATGGGAATTACCATGGTAATGGATAAAGGGCTAAGTATTAGCGAGGTAAAAAATTTCATTCAGGTCTCGGGAGAATATGTAGATTATGTTAAGCTTGGTTTTGGGACAGGAATGGTTACACCCAAACTGGAAGAAAAAATCAAATTATATAAAGAGGCTTCAATAGAGCCTTATTTTGGGGGTACACTTTACGAGGTATTCACGATTCGCGATCTTTTTGATCAATTCATGGAATTTATTGACAAGTATAAGATGGATGTGGTTGAAGTTTCCGATGGAGCCATCAACATGTCACATGAGAAGAAGCTTGAGGATATTTCCCGGCTGGCGAAAAATCATAAGGTGCTTTCTGAAGTCGGATCCAAAAAAGCAGATGAGATTATTTCACCTGAAGCCTGGAAAACACAGATCAAATCGGAGCTGGAGGCCGGAAGCCATAAAGTGATCACTGAAGCCCGTGAGAGTGGTACCATAGGTATTTTTAACAAAAATGGTTCTGCCAAGGAGGAGTTGATTGATGACATATCCCATCATGTAGAAGTAAAAAATATACTTTGGGAGGCTCCTAAAAAAGCCCAGCAAGTTTGGTTCATAAAACATTTTGGGAGCAATGTTAATCTCGGAAATATCGCCCATAATGAAGTCATTCCTTTGGAAACCCTTCGTTTGGGTTTAAGGGGTGATACTTTCTTTGAATTTTTACCCGATGAACTGAAATAAAATCCTGAAATTTAAAACGTAAATTGGGATTTTCCATTATACGTCTTTTTATTTTGAGGGAAGAAGCGTTAAAGTAATTCCGTCATAGAATATATTATGAGCAGAAAATTAACTAACTATATTGTATTAACTCTGAAAGGAATGGGAATGGGGGCTGCTGATGTGGTTCCCGGCGTATCAGGAGGAACCATTGCTTTCATCACGGAAATTTATGAAGAACTGGTTTATTCAATCAAATCAATCAATGCAGAGGCATTAAGGCATCTGTTTAAGCAGGGAGTCGGTGCTTTCTGGAGGCAGATCAACGGAAATTTTCTTCTTGCGGTTTTTCTGGGAATAATGATCAGTGTATTTTCGTTGGCCAAACTTCTGGAACATTTACTGCAAACTTACCCAATCCTGATATGGTCGTTTTTCTTCGGGCTCATAATAGCTTCAGCCATCTATGTGGCAAAAAAGATTACCCATTGGAATTTAAAGAAAGCAGCAGGCTTGATCGGAGGAGTTTTAGTGGCCTATATGATTACTGAGCTTACGCCTGCCCAGACTCCCGAGGCCGACTGGTTTATATTTATATCCGGGGCTTTGGCCATCTGTGCCATGATTTTACCTGGAATTTCCGGAGCTTTTATCTTGCTGCTCCTCGGCAAATATCAATTCGTCATTGAAGCTGTGGGAAACCTGGACGTATCGGTTCTGATAATCCTTGTTGTTGGAGCCTTGGTAGGCCTTATAAGCTTTTCCAATCTTTTATCATGGCTTTTAAAAAAGTATCATGATGTTACCATTGCCGTTCTGTCAGGTTTTATGGTGGGTTCACTCAACAAGATCTGGCCCTGGAAGAAGACGGTTTCTACTTTTGTCGATCGTCACGGTGAAATTCAGCCTCTTGTACAAAAAAATGTGTTACCTTCCGACTTCGCAGCCCATACCGGGCAGGATCCGCTTTTACTGCAAGCATTGATACTGGGAGCTGCCGGCTTTGCTTTGATTTTTGTTATTGAAGGTGTCGTCCACTCAAAACCAAAATTATGAGACTATACGGATTAATCGGTTATCCATTGTCCCATTCATTCTCGCCGGGATATTTCAAGGAAAAATTTGACAAAGAACAGATTGATGCCGTTTATAAAAATTTTCCCCTGGAAAGTATATCCGAATTCCCTTCACTGATTGAACAGAACCCTGACCTCTGCGGCCTTAATGTCACCATTCCCTATAAAGAACAAATTATTCCTTACCTTAACGATGTTCAGGGAGAGGCAGCAGAAATCCGCGCAGTCAATACCATTGTCTTTGACCGGTCTCAATCTTCTCTCAGATTGGTCGGTTTTAACACAGATGCTTATGGTTTTGAGCAATCCATCTATTCCCATCTTGAAAAGCAACATACCAAAGCCTTGATACTAGGGACCGGCGGATCCTCCAAAACAGTTTCCTTTGTATTGAATAAACTAAATATTGCTCATGTTTTTGTCACCCGTCGTGAGCAAACAGAGAGCCGGATAATCAATTACAATGATCTTACTGTTAATACAATCAAAGAACACCGGGTCATCATCAATACCACTCCTATAGGTATGTATCCCAATATATCAAAAAAGCCCGAAATCCCTTATGAAGGCATTACGCCTTCCCATATGCTGTTCGATCTCATATACAATCCTCCTTTAACCAGTTTTCTGCAGGAAGGAAAAAGGAGAGGGGCGGCTGTGGAAAATGGCCTTAATATGTTGAAGCTACAGGCCGAAGCCTCCTGGGACATTTGGACCAGATATCAACGTTAAGGCGAGTTACCTGGTTTAACATAATTTCCATTATTTACAACCATTAAGTTAGGGGAAGCTTTATATACTTTGTTATATAACACAAAGTGAACTGATATATTTCATGATTTATATTATTTAAAATGATCAATTTTCATTATCTTTACATAATTTTTGTAAAATCTATAAATGACTGATAAACAATGAATCTTTTGGAAGATGTAAAAGAAAGTGCCAAACAATTGAATAAGCGGATTATTTTACCGGAGTCTACGGAGGAACGAACATTGAAGGCTGCCGATTATATAATTAAAGAAGGTATTGCCCAGATCATTTTGCTTGGCCAACCGGATGAGATAAAAAAAGTTGCTGCAGAGTATACTCTTGAAAATATCGAAAAGGCCACCATTATTGACCCCGGGAATAATGATAAAAAACAAACTTACATTGATCTTCTGGTGAAGATAAGAGAGCATAAAGGCATGACAGAAGAGGTAGCGGCCGAACATGTACTGAATCCATTATGCCTTTCCCCTTTGATGATAAAGAACGGCGATGCCGATGGCAGCGTTGCGGGAGCAGAGAATGCCACCGGAGATGTATTACGCCCTGCTTTTCAGATACTTAGAACCAAGCCGGGGATCAACATAGTATCCGGAGCATTCTTTATGACATTGAAAGACAAAAGCTTCGGTGAAAATGGCCTGCTGGTTTTTGCGGATGGTGCTGTTAATCCAAGTCCAAATGAAGAACAGCTGGCCGAAATTGCAGTTTCTACTGCCGATACTACCAAAAAGATAGCTGGAATTGAACCACGCGTGGCTATGCTGAGTTTTTCGACTTATGGAAGCTCTGAGCATGAAATGGCTGAAAAAGTGGCCAATGCGACCAACATTGCACGAGAAAAACGGCCTGATTTGAGAATAGATGGTGAACTGCAGGCTGATGCGGCCCTGGTTGAAAGAATTGGGAAACGCAAAGCAAAAGGCAGTGACATAGCCGGCAAAGCCAATGTATTGATTTTTCCTTCGCTTGAGGCCGGAAACATAGGTTATAAACTTGTACAACGGCTGGCCAATGCAACGGCTACTGGTCCGGTATTGCAGGGATTGGCTGCCCCGATCAACGACCTCTCAAGAGGCTGTTCTGTTCAGGATATCGTGGATATGGTGGCCATCACCTCTAATATGGCAGCAGATACAGTAGATGCAAAAGTTGATAAATAAAAAATAAGAATTTATGCAGGTATTAGTATTAAATTGCGGGAGTTCATCAATAAAATTTCAGCTTTTCAATATGGAAACTACTGCCGTTATGTCGAAAGGTATTGTTGAAAAGGTAGGCGCCGACAACTCTTTTATCAAAATTGAGGCTAACGGTAATAAGGAGAAGCTGGAGTATAAAGTCCCCGATCATACAAAAGGGATTGAAAACATTCTTGAATTGATGGTAAGTGAAGCATATGGTCCATTGAAGAGCTATAACGAAATTGATGCTGTCGGACACCGTGTGGTTCATGGAGGAGAACATTTCAGCGAGAGTGTACTTATCAATCAGGAAGTGATTGATACCATTGAAGAGCTCAGTAAGCTTGCTCCCCTCCATAATCCCAATAATTTAAAAGGAATCTATGCCGTACAAAAGCTTTTGCCTGAAGTACCGCAGGTGGGTGTATTTGACACCGGATTTCATCAAACCATGCCCGACTATGCCTATATGTATGCCCTTCCCTATGAGATGTATGAAAAATACGACGTGAGAAGATACGGTTTTCACGGAACAAGCCATCGTTATGTTTTTGAACGGGCCTGTGAGGTTCTGAATGTCAACAAAGAAGAAAAAAAGGTGATTACCTGCCACCTGGGTAACGGAGCTTCTGTTACTGCTATTGACCGTGGTAAATCTGTAGATACCTCTATGGGACTTACACCTGTGGAAGGTTTGATTATGGGAACCCGTTGTGGTGATCTTGACCTCGGTGCGCTGACCTTTATCATGGAAAAGGAAAATATGAGCATTGATGAAGTCGATCAAATGATCAATAAAGAAAGCGGAATGTATGGTCTGACAGGTGTTTCATCTGATATGCGTGAAATAAGGAAAGCAGCCGCAGAGGGAAATAAAAGAGCCGAGATGGCCCTGAAAATGTATGACTACCGGGTGAAAAAATATATCGGTGCTTATACCGCAGCTATGGGCGGTGTAGATATCATTGTTTTAACAGGGGGAGTGGGGGAGAACGATTATGAAACCCGGGAGGGTTGCTTGAAAGGTTTGGAATATCTTGGTGTTGAGTTCGATCCTCAAAAAAATGATCAGCACAAGCTAAAAAATACTAATGAAGAATTAATCATCACAAAAAATGATTCAAAGGTTACAGGCATTGTGGTACCAACCAATGAAGAACTTGTGATTGCTAGAGATACTCAGGAAATTGTTGGTAAGGGTTAAAAATAAAAGCTAAATATTGCCGGCCCATGCTTAAAAAACTGGATGAATTAACCGAAATAGCAAGACAGAAAAATGTAAAGAAGCTGGCTGTGGCCGCTGCAGGAGATAAACTTGTTTTAGAAGCAGTGAAAAGAGCTGTTGAAAATGATATCATTATACCCGTATTGGTGGGAGATCAGAAAAACATTGAGCAGATAGCTGGTAAGATCGGGTTTGACCTGACAAACTCTAACATATACAATCAGCCTGATCCTGCTGAAGCTTCACGGAAGGCAGTATCATTGATCAGGCAGGGTGAAGCGGAAATTCTTATGAAGGGGCTGGTGAGCACAGCCCCTTTACTGAAAGCAGTACTGAATAAAGAAGAGGGATTAAGAAGAGGGGGTACCCTAAGCCATTTTGCGCTGATTGAGTCGCCTCATTATCATAAATTATTTGGGGTAACCGATGCAGGCATGAATATCGCGCCTGAATTCCAGGAAAAGGTTGACATGGTTAATAACGCTGTAGAAATATTTCATAGCCTTGGGAACCCTGAGCCCAAGGTGGCCATCATCGGCCCCCTGGAAGTAGTGAATCCAAAAATAGAATCGACAGCACATGCAGCTATGCTTTCAAAGATGAACGAAAGGGGGCAGATAAAAAGATGCATGATAGATGGCCCCTTTGCCATAGATAACGCCGTTTCAATGCGTGCAGCTGAACATAAAGGTGTATCCGGAAAGGTGGCAGGTGATGCTGATATTCTGATGACTCCTGAACTGAACAGTGGTAATGTACTCTACAAAACTCTGATGTTCCTTGGTGGCTGTACATCAGCTGCAATCATCATGGGAGCGCGTGCACCAATTGTCCTTACTTCCCGGGCCGATACAGAAAAAAGCAAAATGATGTCCATAGCACTTGCTGCCGCTATGTAAATGGATAAAAGAGCTATAAAATTTTATTCATATGCCAAAGCGATACCTTATTCTCACCGTCAATCCCGGTTCTACATCTACCAAAATTGCCGTATTCAGAAATCTGAAATCCGTCTTTCTGAAAAATCTTACCCATTCCGTTACTGATCTGCAGCAATATAAGCGGATCAGCGATCAGTTCCAGTATCGTAAAGATATGATATTGAAAGAGCTAAAAGAATCTGAAATAAAGATCAATGAAATTTCTGCAGTTGTAGGCCGGGGAGGACTTATTCGTCCTGTAGAATCAGGTGTATATGAAGTGAATGAGCCGATGATGAAGGACCTGAAGCAAGGATGGTTTGGGGAGCACGCCAGCAATCTGGGCGGACTGATAGCTCATGATATCGCCCAATCGCTCGCTAATGCCCGTGCTTTTATAGCAGATCCTGTGGTGGTTGATGAAATGCAGGATGTGGCGAGAATAGCGGGACACCCGAAGTTTGAGCGAAACTCCATATTTCACGCGCTCAATCAAAAAGCCATTGCCAGGGCCCATGGCAAGTCCATCGACCGTAAATATGAAGACCTCAATCTGATTATCGCGCATCTGGGAGGTGGAATTTCCGTGGGAGCCCATAAAAAAGGAAAAGTGATTGATGTAAATAACGCCCTTGACGGAGATGGACCGTTTTCTCCTGAACGAAGCGGAACTTTGCCGGTTGGTCAGCTTGCCAGGTTATGCTTTGGCGGTGAATATTCATATGAAGATGTGGATAAAATGATTAAAGGGGAAGGGGGTCTGGTAGCTTACCTGAATACCAACGATGCCTATGAAGTTGAATTGATGGTACACGAAGGCAATGAAAAAGCCAAACTGATACAGGATGCCCTTTGCTACCAGGTAGCCAAAGAGATAGGGGCAATGAGTACGGTCCTTCAGGGAGAAGTGGATGCCATTATCTTAACGGGAGGTATTATCCATAATCCAACTGTAGTGGATTACATAAGAAGTATGGTGCGGTTTATCGCTCCTGTGGCCATATATCCCGGTGAAGACGAAATGCAGGCCCTTGCCGAAAATGGCTTACGAGTGCTGAAGGGAGAAGCTGAACCGCTTGAATATAAGTAGAATATATATCCCGGGTTTTGTATATCGGATTTTTCGGATAGAATCATCAAAAATATTTCCAGCCTTTTTAGGATAAAATCAGCTATAATTTTCCCATCCCTGAGAGTAAGCGAACATTTTTCTTCATGAAATCTATCACCATTTGTTATATTTTAATAAATTTGGAATAAAATATGTATAGAGCATTATAAATCCAACAAAAAAGTACCACATATGATTAGAAGATATTTTACCTTATTTTTACTGGGATTGATACTTGTTGGACCGGTATTCGCACAGGAAGAGGGAGAAGGCGAAAAAAACGGAAAAGATGAAGAAGAACAGGAAAAAGAACAAAGCTTCAAAAAGAATCTCTTTTTCGGAGGATATTTATGGGCTCAATTTGGAACCATCACCCAGGTAGAAGTAGCGCCTCAGGTGGGTTATCATCTGAGTGAACGCTTTGATGCAGGAATAGGTGCCAAATATATGTACTATAATTCACGTTCACCCTACTATCAAAATTTTTCGAGTCATATTTTTGGAGGCAATGTTTTTACGGATTTTAAGGTGATCAAGGATCTGAATAAAGTCCTTCCTTTCAATATGAATGGTCAACTGATAGTACACCTGGAATATGAGGGTCTCAACATGCCTCAAAAATTAGATATTTATGGTGAACATTCCGGCTCACGGTTTTGGGCTCACAGCTATTTTGTGGGTGGTGGCCTTCGACAGGAGCTCGGACAGGGTGGATTTGTCAGTTTCTTATTGCTGTACAACCTGAATCATAAGCCCTATCTGCCTTATGAAAATCCCATCTTTAGAATAGGGTTTGGTTTCTAGCCGGAATTTTCGGTTTAAAACGGGTTTAGATATTATTTTTTCTGAGGGTTTGCGTTAAAATGCGGATAGAAATAAGGGCTGCAAGAATGTCAGCTACTGGGAAGGCCAGCCAGATACCGTCGAGGCCTAATCCTCCGATACGTGGCAAAATAAAGATTAATGGAGTAACCAGCAATACCCATCTGAGTATAGCAAGCAAGAATGCTGCCCCGGGTTTTCCCATGGCCTGATGAATGCCGGTGCTACTAATGGAGATGCCCAATAGCCACATCATGGAAAGAATAATTTTCATCGCACGGGTGCCCTCAGACAGAAGGTCATTGTCATTTGTAAACAGAGAAAAAATTTCACGGGGAAAAATTTCAAAAATGGTGATGGCAATAATCCCATAAATAATGGAGTAGGAAAAGCCAAGCTTGATGGTTTTCAGAATACGGTCATACTTTTCCGCACCAAAGTTGTATCCCACAATCGGCTGCATTCCCTGGTTCAATCCAAAAAGGGGCATGCCCAAAAACAGGGTGGTTTTGTAGATTACTCCAAACACGGCTATAGCCATATCTCCGCCGTAAAAACCCAGCATGTGGTTCAGGGCCACATTGGCCACACTGCTTGAAGAACGCATACCAAATCCGGATAATCCGACCGAGAGAGTTGGCTTCAGTATCTTTTTTGTGATGCGGAAATGCCGGAGCCGTATTCGGATAATGCTTTTATTGCTGGCAAAGTAACCAATCAGATAGAAGAAAGTGGTAAGTTTTCCCAGTATGGTAGCAAGGGCTGCTCCCTGAATACCCATGTTCATAGGAAAAATAAATATATAATCAAGCAGTGTATTGACCCCGATACCTACCAACATTGCATACATGGCTTCCCTGGCATTGCCTTCGGCACGCAGGTAATTGCTGGTACTTACACAAAAAGGGAACCACAACATACCAATGAAAATGATTTGGGCAAAATCACGGGCATAGGGCAGAATACCCGGAGTGGCACCGAAAGTTTTCAAAATGGGATCAGTAAAAATTTCTCCGATTACGCAAAAAAATATCCCCACCAAAACTACCAGGAACATGCCATTTCCAGCAATCCGGTTGATCCATTTTTCCTTTCCGGCCCCCAACTGTCTCGACATCAATGTAGCCGAACCAATTCCTATAAGATGAGCAAATGAAGATACTATGGCCATGATAGGGAGCACTATAGCCACGGCCCCGATGCCAAGCGAACCTACCCCCCTTCCTACAAAAATGGTATCTACAATGTTGTAGATGGCATTGGCAAACATTGCCAACATAGAGGGGAGAGAAAGTTTTATCAATAAGCTGTTGATATTGGCTCTTCCTAACTCATAGTGTTTTGTTGCCATAGGAATATATAAAATAAAGGGTAAAGGTTATTGGACCTGGGTAAAGTGTAATGGGTTATAAAGTATTGAGCCGATGGAGGGACTCGAACCCTCGACCTGCTGTTTACGAAACAGCCACTCTGACCACCTGAGCTACATCGGCAAAGTGTTTCTGGAAATCAAGTATTTTTTAATTTCTTTTTTAGATGGACCATTCGGATGGCTGCACCTGCAGCTTCTTCGCCCTTGTTTCCGTGTTTTCCGCCTGCCCTGTCACGGGCCTGCTCAAGATTATCTGTGGTTAGAACACCATAGATGAAAGGAATATTATATTTGATATTTAACTGTGTGATGCCCTGGGTTACGCTGTCACAGACATAGTCGAAGTGGCGGGTTTCCCCCTGTATTACACAGCCTAAACATATAACCGCGTCCAGTTGCTGGTATTCCGCCATGAATTGTGCTCCTAAAGTGAGCTCAATACTTCCCGGTACATGATTGACAAGAATATGGTCCCCATCTGCCCCTTTTGTTTTTAAAAAATTTAAAGCTCCTTTCTCTAATTTTTCTGTGATTTCACTGTTCCAGTCTGCTACTACAATACCGAATCTGAATTGGGAAGCTGACGGTATATCCTGATTAAGGGTATCGGATAATTTTTTCAGATGAGTGGCCATAAGTATTTGATAATGAATTTCAGCCTGATTATTTTCTTACGTTGCCTAACTGGGTTTTATTTATTCGCCAGGACCTCAAGCCGCGCTATATTCTTATCGGCTTCCTCGCTTTGAGGGGATTCTGGAAATTTGCGCTTAATCTCTTCATAAAGTTCAATAGCTTGTTGGTATTCTCCGTTCAATTCGTACACAAAAGCGGCTTTACTCATATAAAGTGGTCTGGTAAAAGCATTGTCGTCGGCATCGATTGCCTCTTGATAGAGATCAAGGGCTTTTTCTGTATTGTCCTTTTCCAGATAAGCATTTCCCAATGCTCCGTATTTCTGAGGCTCAATGATCTTGTCGTTGACTTTGAAATCTTCAAGATGTTCTATGGAGTTGTCATATTGACCGAGATGAAGGTAAGAAATACCTGCATAATAATGGGCTAGATTGGCTGATTCGGTGATTCCGTATTCTTCTATGATATCCAGAAAACCCAGGTAATTACCATCACCATTCAGAGCCAGGTTAAATGAATCCCTGGCAAAGTATTGTTCTGCCCTGAACATCTGGCTCTGTGCTTCATTTTCCATTGGTTGTAAATAATACCGGGTAAAGAGTAAATAAGCTCCAACCAGAATCACAATAACCAATACCACCGTCGTGATGATCTTTTGATTGTTCTCAATAAATTGCTCTGTACGCGTTAATACATTTTCAACTGACTCAAACTGTTCTGGTTGTGTATCTTTTTTCTTTTTGCTCATCTTTCTTTATGTTTTTGTCTAATTTTGGAATTTGAAGTGCAAAAGTAATTTTTTTGTCTTTAAACAGAAATATTTATGGTTAAAAAATTATCCTCATTTTCTAAATCAGTGATTTTTCTTTTTTTTACTCTTTTCTAAAGCAACCCTTATGTATCTGAAGTCATTGTATCTGACAAATTTCAAAAATTATCAACAGGTTGATCTGGCATTTTCTTCCAAGATCAATTGTTTTATTGGTGACAACGGGGTCGGGAAAACCAACCTGCTTGACGCCATTTACTATTTGTCGATGTGTAAAAGCTATATCAATCCGGTGGATTCCCAGAATATCCGTTACAATGAAGATTTTTCGGTTTTGCAGGGAGAGTTTGAGCGCCTGGAAAAGATTGAAAAAATATATTGTTCTGTCCATAAGTCCAAAAAGAAAACCTTCAAACGAAATAAAAAGAATTACCGGAAACTCTCAGAACACATCGGTTTACTGCCAGTAGTCATGATCTCACCCATTGACGGAAACCTGATCTCAGGGGGAAGTGAAGAAAGAAGAAAATATATGGACCGGGTAATCTCACAATACGATAAGGCTTATCTGGATAAGCTTATACGTTACAACCGGGCCTTGAATCAAAGAAACCAGTTGCTCAAGGATTTTGCAAAAAGGGATTATTTTAATACCGAAACACTGGACATCTGGGATGAACACTTGATATCCCTCGGTTCGGAGATCTATGAAAAACGACTGCAATTTACAAAGGAACTTGTACCGGTTTTTCAAACTTTTTATAATACCATTTCGGAAGAAAGAGAAAAAGTGGGCCTGGAATATTCCTCCCAACTGCAGGAAGAAGGATTGCGAAAGCTCCTTACCGATAATATGGAAAAAGACAGAATACTCCAATATACTACCGTAGGAGTGCATAAGGATGATCTTTTTCTGACCATTGAAGGACATCCTATAAAGAAGAGCGGTTCTCAGGGCCAGCAAAAGACTTTTCTGGTGGCTCTTAAATTTGCTCAATTTGAGTTCATAAAAAAAATAAAAGATTTTCCGCCCATTTTACTTTTAGATGATATTTTTGATAAATTTGATCAGCAAAGAGTTGAACAGATTATTCACCTGGTTTCGGATGACAATTTCGGTCAGATCTTCATAACGGATACCAGCGAAGAAAAACTTTTAAACATACTCAGCAAGCGCAGCATTGATTATCGTTTGTTCAGAGTTAATGAAAGCGGTGAGATCACAGAATAAAAATTCAAACCATCATGCGCAGGAAAAATACTCAAGCACTTGGAGACGTAATACAAAGATATCTGGAAGCATTGGATATTGATGACAAATTGAAAGAAGTCAGGTTGATCAAGTCTTGGGAATCCCTTGTCGGGAAAATGATCTCCAATAAAACAAAAAAGATCTATATTAAGGATAGGAAGCTATTTGTTTACCTCAATTCATCCATTGCCCGCAATGAGCTTTCCATGGTTAAGGACGATCTTGTTAAACGCCTGAACCAGCAAGCTGGCGGAGAAATAATAGAAGATATTGTGCTGAAATAATTACCTTATTATACAAGCTCGTTCTGCGAAAAAAAAAGATCTATTTCCTTTTTGGCGTTTTCAGGTGAATCGGCTGCATGTATGGCATTCTTAGTTTTATCCAAACCGAAAAGACGCCTTACTGTTCCGGCTTCAGCTTTTTCCGGGTTGGTATTGCCTATCAGGTTTCTAAAATCCTCAACTGCATTTTCTTTTTCCAGCGCCATGACAATAACAGGGCCAGATGTAATGAAATCGATCAGTTTGGAATAAAACGCTTTACCGTTATGAATGCCATAGATATTTTCTGCCTGTTCCCGGTTAAGTTTGAGTGGTTTAATTCCTGATATTCTAAAACCGGCGGAAGTGATCATGTTTAGTATAGCTCCTGAAAGATTCTCATCAAAAGCTCTCGGTTTAATAATGGCAAATGTTTGTTCCATAAAGAATCGTTTTTGATTTTCGAAAAATAGAAATTATTTTATATGAATTTTGATGATTTATTTTAATTTTGTTGGTTTTTAAGTATAAAGATGATCTTTTGTGAAAAAAATCAATACATCCTCACTTATTGCAATACGTAATTACCTGGCAAATGTTCAGGATGTTCTTATAGTATCCCATTTTAATCCTGATGGAGACGCCATTGGGTCTTCTCTTGCACTTTATCATTATCTGTATTCCTCAGCTTATCAAGTGAATATTTTGGTACCTAACGATTACCCCCAGTTTCTCTACTGGTTGCCGGGGAATGAGCAAATCATTGTAGACACCAGGAATCATGAACAAGCCCTGGATAAAATTTTTAATGCCGAACTGATTATATTTCTGGATTTCAACGTACTGGATAGAACTCAGCAACTGGAGGAAAATTTTAAAAATTCAGCCACTCCCAAGATATTGGTGGATCATCATCCAAACCCGGAAGATTTTGCCGACATTGTCGTAAGCACCACCCAGGTGAGTTCTACCGCCGAATTACTTTATGAGTTGCTGATTGAGCTTGGAGGAAAAGAAGCCATAAATAGAACCATTGCTGCATGTCTTTATACGGGTATTATGACGGATACAGGATCATTCAGTTATAACAGCTCTCTCCCGGAAACATATTATGTGGTTTCCAAACTTATAGAAACCGGTATTGACAAGGATAAAATTTACTGGAGGGTTTACGATAAATATTCCACTGATAGAATGAGACTTCTGGGATATTGTCTTTATCAGAAGCTTAAGGTTTTTCCGGAATTTGGGACAGCCTATATCAGCATCTCTTTGGATGAGCTCAATCAATTTAATTACGAAACAGGTGATTCCGAGGGATTTGTAAATTATCCACTTTCCATTAATGGAATCATGTTTTCAGTTATATTTATCGAACGAGAAGATCATATCAAGATTTCTTTTCGCTCGAAGGGTCAATTTCAAGCCAATATGTTTGCAGCCAAACATTTCAACGGCGGGGGACATAAGAATGCTGCAGGTGGATATTCCGAATTTCCCCTGGACGAAGCCCTCGAGAAGTTTGAAAGCCTTATTCCTGAATATAAAAAACAATTAGTAGAGAATCATTTTCACAATGTGGATTAAGAAGAAATATATCATCATTATTGCTTTGTCGGTTCTGCTTATAGGAGGTATTCTCCTTGTCAGTTCCTATTATCATTCCTATCAGGGAGAAGAAATTTCGAAATCTTCCGTTAATAAAGAAAATGCAAAAAAGAGCTTGGAAGATGTAAACAAATTTCTTGTTCAAAAAGACGAGGAAAGAATACGGAGCTTTATCAGGAGGAGGGACTGGAATATGCAAAAGACTGGTTCAGGTCTCTGGTATCAGATTTATCAAAACGATGATGGTCCGGATGTAAATGAAGGGGATTATGTAAAGCTTGATTATGAAATTCGGTTGCTGGATGGCACGCTTTGCTATACTTCTGATTCTACTGGGGCAAAAATATTTCGTGTTGGAGCAACTGAGGAAGTGACGGGTCTCCATGAAGGATTGCAATTGCTCACCCAGGGTGATAAAGCCCGATTGATTATTCCCCCGCATTTAGCACATGGACTTATGGGTGATTCAGAAAGAATACCGGCCAGGGCGATACTGGTTTATGATTTAGTCGTGCAGAAAGTTTCGCAAGAAAAAATTTCCCCGTAATACTTAAACTTATAAATAAGAACAACATGAATAAAGCTCTCATCCTGTCCGCTTTACTGAATATTATCATTTTTTCTTCATGCAGTAATGAAACAAAATATCCAGGTTATTCCAAAACCGGTAGCGGTGTTTACTATAAACTTCATTCTTTTGGATCAAGCGAAAAACAAGTTAATAGCGGTGATTACGTTAGTGCCGATTTCAGCTATAAAACCATTGAAGATTCCACTTTCTTCGAAGGGAGAAGAACGGTTAAGGTTAGCCAAACCGAGCATGAAGGCTCTATTGATGAGTGTATAATGATGCTATCAAAAGGGGATAAGGCTACTTTTATTATCCCGGCATATCCTTTTTTCAACAAAACACTGGAAACTTCCCTTCCTGATTTTCTTGAAGAAGATGACAGCATGAAAATTACCGTAGACCTTATGGATGTGCAGCGGGAAAAAGAATTTATGAATGAAAAGGAAGCATTTCTAAAATGGATAGAAGATTTTGGTGATTATGAAAAAGAAATGCTTCAACACTTTCTGGAAGAGAAAAAACTCGACCGGACCCCTACGAAATCCGGACTGTACCACGTGACTCTGGAAAAAGGAAATGGTCCTGGCGTAGAAAAAGGTGATACCTTGTTAGTGCATTACGAAGGGAAATTTTTAAACGGTAAATTTTTTGATTCAACCATACAAAGGAAACGACCGTTTGAGTTTGTCTATGGTCATGAAATGCAGGTTATAAAAGGTATGGAAGAAGTGATCGGCAGAATGCGCGAGGGAGAAAAAGCCCTTGCGATAATGAAATCAGATGTTGCCTTTGGAAAAACCGGATCTTCCACCGGAATAGTGCCTCCTTACACCTCGGTAGTTTTTGAAGTCACCCTGGTGGACGTAAAAAAAGAAGGATGACACAACCACATACTTCGTGGTTATAAGTTCAGTCAGATAATTGGGTAAATTATCAGCCATTCTTTCTGTTAACTTCCAGATTTATTATCGGTTATTATAATTGAATTATAACTTTAAGTAAGGATTATTATAATACTGTTAAATGGATAATTAATGATATTAAAGGGCTGATTGGGATCCGACAATTTACTTTTTATCTCAACCCAACCAGGCTTGGACCATCAAATTTCTTTCACTTAAGAATCATTTATATTTTATAAAGAATTTAAATACTATATTTTGTATATGTTCAATTAAAGTTTTAATTGAGACTTTAAATCTGATAAATCCTGAACCAGATCTACTCATAAATTAAAACAAGCATCTTTTTAATAATAATTATAATTTTGCTGTTAAATTTGTTCTCAAATCAAAAAATGGAATATACTATGAAATTAATAGAAGGAAAAACTGCATTAATTACGGGAGCTGCAAGGGGTATAGGTAAAGCAATTGCCCAAAAGTTCGCTGAAAATGGTGCGAACATAGCCATCACCGATCTGGAATACAATGAAAAAATGGAGGAAACAATAGAACAAATTAACCAGATGGGTGTTATATGTAAAGGGTACGCTTCGGATGCCAGCAATTTTCAAAACACCCAGGATACAGTAAATGAAATACTAAAAGATTTTGGGCAGATTGATGTGCTGATCAACAATGCCGGTATCACCCAGGATACACTTTTGATGAGAATGACAGAGGATCAGTGGGATGCAGTGATAAAAGTGAATCTGAAATCGGTCTTCAATTTTACAAAAGCAGTTCAACGGAGCATGCTAAAACAAAAATCGGGTTCGATTATCAACATGAGCTCTGTGGTTGGTGTTAGCGGAAATGCAGGCCAATCAAACTATGCAGCTTCAAAGGCAGGGATTATTGGTTTCACCAAGTCTGTAGCAAAAGAATTGGGATCCAGGAATATAAGATGCAACGCTTTGGCTCCGGGCTTTATAATTACGGAGATGACCGGTAAATTGAGTGAAGAAGTGAAAAATGAATGGGCCAATAATATCCCGCTGAAAAGAGGCGGTAAACCCGAAGATGTTGCAAATACCGCCTTGTTCCTGGCCTCTGATCTTTCGGAGTATATCACAGGGCAGGTCATTCATGTTTGCGGCGGAATGAATACTTAATTGAACTGCAGCTTAAGTATTAACGATGGTATCTCAAAGGGAACCGGTTGTTTCGGTTAAAAAAATGATTTGACTGGTTCCCGGATTTTTTGTAATTTAGAAAATTAGTATGAAAAAACTTGTTGCTATTGGTATTTTCTTAATATTTTTCTTCTTATGGTCGTGTTCGCCCATTCGGAAGATGAATACGGATGTTCTGGAGCCCGCTGAGATTTCTTTTCCAGATGATGTTTATTCTATGGCTTTTCTTATGCCTGAACCCGAGGTAGTTATCAACACCAGGACATATGATGAAATTGACGCCAGACCCGGTAAGGAATTGTGGACAGGGATTACTGATATTGCAGCAATATCTCCAAGATTCAATGTAAATAGCTTCAAGCTTTTGGAGGAATATACTGATACCATCAGGCAGGATACAATAGAATGGACTCAGGTTAAAAGAATTACCGATAGTATAGATGTAGATGCTCTCATGGTATTGCATCAGATAGAATTTAGTGACAGTCTGGAACGGGAGATAGCACACGATTTTGATTATGAGGGTTTTTATTTCGTATATGAAATTTATTCGATAGTAGAATGGAAAATTTACGATCCCCGATCTCAAACCATCTTCAATGAGCACACCTATGAAGAGAAATTTGTATGGGAAGCATTCGGAGGTGATGAAAGGGAGGCGATCAGTCAACTGGTGGATATCAATGAAGCCTTTTCTTCTGCTGCCTATTGGTCGGGAAATGATATGGGCCATATTTTATTTCCTTATTGGGTAGAAGAATCCAGGGTATACTATATCCGCGGCAACAAATATTTCCGTCGTGCAAGAGATCAGGTGGAAAAAAACAATTGGCAAAATGCCATCGATATCTGGAAGAAAAATTTCAAACTGGATAGCAAAGAGGCGGCATACAGAGCTGCTCATAATATTGCCTTTGCCTGTGAATTGCTTGGAAAAATTGACCTGGCCATTGAGTGGGCTGAAAAGGCACTGGATATTGAATATACCAAACACACCCGGGATTACCTGGATAAGCTTCAGGAAAGAAAAGAGAAGCTGGAAAAGATTGATAAACAGATGCCCATATAATAGTTACCTTTTCACAACATTTTTTTCCTAATTTTGTCTGACTAAAAATAAGCTGGGACATGAGTACACCGGAGATTCTCTTTTATGTTATTGTCGGTATTCTTATAGCCGATTATATTCTGGAACTGATTCTGGAACATCTGAATGCCAAAAATATCAGTCTCAAACTGCCTGATGAATTAAAAGGTATATACAAGGAAGAACAATACAAGAAATCACAACAGTATGAGTTGGACAATCAGAAGATGCATCTGATAACGAGCACTTTCAATCTGATTATCATACTGTTGTTCCTGATTTTCGACGGTTTCGCATTTGTTGATCAACTGGCCAGAAGCATCACCTCCAACTCCATTCTGATTCCCCTCGTATTTTTTGGAATCTTGATGTTTGCTTTCGATATCATCAACACTCCTTTTTCTGTATATGATACTTTTGTCATCGAACAAAAGTACGGCTTTAACACAATGACGGTGAAGACATTCATAACCGATAAGCTAAAAGGATGGCTCTTAACGGCTATTTTGGGTGGTGGTCTTCTAGCCCTGGTGGTTTGGTTTTATTATGTCACACAAGATATGTTTTGGATTTATACCTGGATTCTGGTGACCTTGTTTAGCGTGTTCATGACGATGTTTTATACCCAATGGATCCTGCCGCTTTTCAATAAGCTTTCCAAACTTGGAGAGGGGGAGCTAAAATCAAGCATTTTTAGTTTCAGCAGAAGGGCCGGCTTCCATTTGAAGGATATATTTGTCATGGATGGCTCAAAACGTTCCACCAAGGCCAATGCATTTTTTAGTGGACTGGGCCGGAAGAAAAAGATCATTTTGTTTGATACCCTGATAGATGAACTGAAGAGTAATGAAATTATCTCTGTGTTGGCTCATGAAATCGGACATTATAAAAAGAAACATACCCTGGCCAACCTGGTGCTTTCTGTAATCCAAACCGGGATTACCCTGTATATCCTGTCCCTATTCATTAATAACCCGGCTTTGTCCCGGGCTTTGGGGGTAAACCAGCCCAGTTTTCACATCAGCCTGATTGCATTTGGTCTTTTATACAGCCCAATTTCCACCTTGTTGGGAATTGGCATGAATTATCTGTCGAGAAAATTTGAGTATCAAGCGGATGAATTTGCCAGTGCCTATGGTTTTAGTAATTATTTAATTGAAGCGCTTAAGAAATTATCCGTCAAAAATCTAAGCAATCTTACACCTCATCCGGTATATGTTTTTGTCAAATATTCCCATCCTCCTTTACTTGAACGTTTAAGGTTTTTGAAATCCTCATCAAAACAGGCTGCTGAATCATGAAAACAGAGATTATTACCATTGGCGACGAAATACTTATTGGACAGATTGCCGATACCAATGCACAGTTTATGACCTCAGAGCTTTCCGTAAATGGATTTGATGTTCATAGGATCACTTCTGTTGGTGACATTGAGGAAGATGTTGTAGAATGCCTGAATGAAGCCAATCAAAGGGCTGATTTTGTTTTCATAACCGGCGGATTGGGACCTACTGCAGATGATGTTACCAGAAAGGCCATTACCCGGTATTTTGATTGCCAATGGGAAGAAAATCAGGCCATGCTGGAACGTATCAGAAAATTTCTTGCAGAGCGGGGATATGATTTAACCCCCAGGAACCGGGAACAGTCAAAAACACCCAGGGGAAGCAAGATATTCATCAACCAGATAGGTACTGCACCGGGTATTTGGATGACTCATGCGCATACCCACTTTGTTTTCATGCCCGGAGTACCTTTTGAAATGCGTAAACTGATGAAGGAATCCATTGTACCTTATTTAAAACAAAACTTTATAAAAAAATATTATCTATATAAAAATATTATCACTCAGGGTATACCTGAGGCTTATCTGGCAGATAAGTTGAAAGATTGGCAGGAATCCCTGCCAGCTAACCTTGCATTAGCTTATCTGCCTTCACCCGGGATGATTAAATTGCGCCTGAGTGGAAAAGGAGATGACCCGGAGCCATTACACAACATACTTAAAGAAAAAGTTAAGGCTTTAAAGGATATTATACCTGATTTCCTGGTTCATGTTGGAGACGAAAGTCTGGAGGAGCTTGTAGGAGAGCTGCTGGTATCCCGTGGGCAGACGGTAGCCACTGCCGAAAGTTGCACCGGGGGAAACATTGCTTCCCGGATTGTATCCGTGGCAGGTAGTTCCCGGTATTTTACAGGTTCCGTTGTAGCTTATTCCAATGATGTCAAAAGGCAAATGCTGGCCGTTAAGGGAGAATCCATTCGGAAATACGGCGCAGTGAGCAAGGAGGTGGTGGAAGAAATGGTTGCCGGAGTAATGGATCTGTATCATACCGACTACGCTGTTGCGGTATCGGGTATTGCAGGACCTACAGGGGGAATAAAGGATAAGCCGGTTGGGCTCACCTGGATAGCTGCTGCAAACCGTAAAACAACAACTGTCCATAAATATCTTTTTGGGAGCAACAGAGGTGTAAATATTGAGAAGGCTACCAATACTGCTTTGAATCTGTTGAGGAAGATGATATTACATGCTGATGGAAAAATTTGTCAAAATAATTTGAAAATTTGAAGAAAAATAACGTAATTTGCGAACCGTTAAAAAACAATGAAAAATCAAGAGACATGTCACGAATATGCCAAATAACCGGGAAAAAAGGCCTAGTGGGTAACAATGTAGCCCATTCCAATAAGCGGAAAAGGCGGGTGTTTTACCCGAATGTTTTTAAGAAACGTTTCTACTTCCAGGAAGAAGATCGGTGGGTTACCTTAAGTGTTTCTGCAGCAGGGATGAAGATTATTAACAAAAAAGGTCTTAAATCCGCACTTGAAGAAGCGAGGGAAAACGGTTATATTAAAAAATACTAAAACATTACGGATATGGCTACCAATAAGAAAAAAGGTGACAGAGTACAGGTAGTACTCGAATGTACCGAACAAAGAAAAACCAACGTACCGGGGATTTCCAGGTATATTACCACAAAAAACCGGAAAAATACCTCTAGTAAATTGCAGTTGAAAAAGTATAATCCTTACTTAAAAAAAGTTACCGTTCATAAAGAAATAAAATAAGATGAATTATGGCTAAGAAAACAGTTGCATCGGTTCAGTCATCAGCAGGAAAAGATTTTGTTAAGTGCATCAAAGCTGTGAAAAACAAACAAAAAGGCACCTATTCATTTGAACAAAAAATGGTGAGTAAAGATAACGTAAAAAAGTACTTTGAGAAAGATTAATATGGAAATCTAAGGTTTCGAATAATACGGTTCAATGAATAAAAGCTTCCTTACTATAAGGGAGCTTTTGTTTATTTTATGTAATTTTGTATTTCGCATTCAACTGAATCAAAATCGGATAAGAAATGGCTTTATTTGGTATATTTTCAAAAGATAAGGAAAGGCTGGACCAGGGTCTGGAAAAAACAAAAGAAAACGTTTTTAAAAAGATGGGCCGGGCCGTTGTCGGAAAGTCCAAAGTGGATGATGAAGTGCTAGACAATCTGGAAGAGGTATTGATCTCTTCTGATGTGGGCGTGAATACCACCCTTAAAATTATTGAAAGAATTGAAAACCGGGTTTCTCAGGATAAATATCTAAATATAAGTGAACTAAACAAGATGCTAAGGGAGGAGATTACCGGGTTGTTAAGGGAAAATGCACAGGATCTGAATACCAACTTTCAGGCCCAAAACGGACCCTATGTCATTATGGTCGTGGGAGTCAACGGAGTAGGGAAAACCACAACCATCGGAAAATTGGCCTACCAGTTTAAAAACAGTGGGAAAAAAGTTTATCTCGGAGCAGCCGATACTTATAGGGCTGCTGCAATCGAT
>JBNJFN010000007.1:0-26379 GCA_051746885.1 Bacteroidota bacterium
TGGTGAATGGTTGGGTGGGATTAATCTATTTTAATATGACCCCAGTTTTCGCCGGAACGAATTCTGTTCAACTGAGTGTGTGTAATTCCAAATTCTTTGGCCAGTTTATAGAGCTTGTTCTTACCCCGTTTTAGTTTCTTCTTCAAACGGATGACATCGGTTTCACTTAACTTGGAATAATTGATGGTACCCCTCTTATAGTTGGGATTGATCTTTTGATGTTCAAACATGGTATCTTTGGTCACCCATTTCAGATTCTTGTAGTAGTTATTTTGTTTATCGAAATCAAGATGGATGACATGTTGTTGCAATGGACTTTCTTTTTCCAGGAAATTTTCGGCAACCAGCTTGTGAACATACTTTGTGGTTCTTTTACCGTTTGCAAGTTTAATGTTTAATACTTTGTAACCTTTTAGGGAAGCACCATTGATGACATTGCCTTCTTTCTTGTTTACTTTGTAACTCTTGATTCTTCCGTAATTGGATATTTCATATTTTTCGTTTTCTGAAATACCCTCAAAGTAAACAGGTGCCCATTTTTCATCCCAATATGAAGTGCTCATATAGGTAAATTTTAATTGTTTTACGTCTTAAAATATTTAATTAGTTTTAACGGAAAAGTTTAAATGAATATTATTTGTTAAGTAAATTGTTTATAACGGAGTTGTTATAAATTTTCTTTAATTACGAAAGACATGGGTTTAAGGTTCTCGGGGTATATTTCAATTGCGTTGCCCACCACTACCATATCAGCTCCTGCCCGGCATACTTTTTCCACGTCTTCCGGGGTATTCAGGCCACCTCCCACGATCAGCGGCAGGTTGATATGCTCCTTAACATGTTTTATGGCTTCCGGGTAAACCGGTTGATTGGCTCCACTTCCAGATTCGAGATATATCAAACGATGGCCAAGCAATTCACCTGCCATTGCCGTAGAAGCTATTATCTCCGGTTTGTCTTCGGGTATGGGTTTGGTATTGCTGATGTATTCCACAGAGGATGTATTGCCTCCGTTGATCAGGATATATCCGGTAGGAATCACTTCAAGACTGCTTTTTTTCAGCATATTTGCCGCCAATACATGATTTCCTATTAACAATTCGGGATTCCTCCCCGATATTAGCGAGAGAAAAAGTATACCGTCTGCATGGTGGGATATTTGCATCAAATTCCCCGGGAATAGTATAATGGGGATATCTGTAGAGTTTTTGATCATTTTTATGATTTGGTCCAGGGTATCGCTTAACAAGCTTCCGCCTGTCAGAATAAAATCTACTTTTGCAGCATTGGCCAGTTTGATAACGTGATCAAGACTTTTCTGATCATATTTTTCCGGGTCAATGTGTAAGGAAAAAAGCTTTTGCTTTTTGTAATTATGAATAATTTTATTGTAGATCATCATTGGGTGATTATTTGCAACACCAAACCACTGAATAATTGTTAATGGAAAAGTAATTCAATTTGAACCGCTCACTGATATCTTTATAATGCACATTGCCAAACATTATACCGCTCTCATCAGGAATAAATGGTTCGATGGTAATATTGCTTTTCAGGCTCATTCTTTTCCTGTCGCATATTTTAAAAAGTGCTTCCTTTGCACACCAATGTAGATATAAATGGTAAATTTTTTTGGAATGATCTACCTGGTTTAATTCCGCGCTTTTTAAAAATTTAGAGGCAATATCTCCGATTTTTGGCTGCATTTTTTCTATATCAATACCAACATGTTTGTCTTTGCATACAAGAACTGTTGCATACCGGTCAGAGTGAGATATGCTTATGTTATGTGATCTGTCGGACAAATAGGGCCTTCTGTTACCATTGTACAGGATTTTATTATTCTTATCTGTTAATGCATCTAGCAATACTCTGACGCTTAGCCATTCCAGCTTTCTTTTCTGATTCTTGAAAGCCAGTAAAGTTTCATAATCTTTTTGATCAAGATCAAGCCTGGAAAAAAGGTCCCTGTACTCTTCTGTTATTTGCCAAACACCTAATTTACAATGTGTGTTGACTTGTTTGTCAATCACAATTCCCATATTCTCTCTAGTTTTTCCAGTCCAGGGTTTCAATCAGATGCCTCATATCCTTCTTAACAAAGTCTATTACCGGAGCAAGCGAATCCTGGTTGGGTTCGGTCCTGAAATACAATGATCCTCTCAGGAAATGTTCTGTGCTGTCGGTTATAAAGAATTGGGCAGGGGAGGCAACGTTACCTTCTAAATTATAAAATATGCCGTATACGTCTCGTTCTTCGTCTGTGTAGCGTTCTTCCTCAATGACCTCGGCCTTTATTGTGTGTTTATAAGCCAGGTCTCTTGCGTCTTCTGCATAAGTTTTGAAGTTGTTTTTTATTGGTTTATAGCTGATGTGGATGTCGCCATTAAACTGCGGATAATGGATATTTATCCAGCAATCCTGGCCGGTCCCCTCGGGATCTCTTAATATTTCCGCATAAGCTGGGTATTCAAATGTATAGGAACAATTTATCTGAAGGGATTTATATTTTTTCTCCGGCAGATCGATCCTAAAGTATCCCCTGGGTCGCGGGGTGGTTTGGCTTTTGTTTTTGCAGTTTCCGAAGATTAACACAGCAAATACAAGTAATATGGAAAAAATGGCTGTATTGTAAGATATTTGCATGTTTAACTTTACTTATTCAATGATTACTTTAATTTTTTTAATTCGTCTTTTGTCGGAAGATTCAACCTTAAATGTCAGGTTTTTGAATTTTATTACTTCGTTTTTCCGGGGTATTTCACCTTTCATCTCCAGAATAATGCCTGCAATGGTATCCGCATCCCCTTTGATCTCCTTGAAAAACTCATCATTCAGATTGAGTATTTTATAGAAGTCATTCAATAAGGTTTTACCTTCAAATATAAAGGTGTTGTTGTCGATTTTGGAATAATACATTTCATCGGTATCCGATTCATCGGCAATTTCACCGACAATTTCTTCCAATATATCTTCCAGGGTAACAATTCCATAAGTTCCTCCATATTCATCAATAACAATGGCCATATGGATTTTGTTGTCCTGAAATTCCTTCAACAAACCATTGATCTTTTTGGTTTCAGGTATAAAGTACGGAGGCCTGATTAAATTTTGCCATTGAAACTCTTCCTTGTTGTTCAGATAAGGTAAAAGGTCTTTTATGTAAAGGATGCCTTTGACATTGTCGAAGCTATCTTCATAAACGGGTATTCTGGTATGACCAGAATCGATAATGAGGTTCATCAATTCTTCAAATTCTGTGGTGATATCTACGGCAACCACATCAATACGGGATTTCATGATTTCTTTGGCATCGATGTTTCCAAACTTAATGATGCCTTTTAGAATATTTTTATCTTCCTGAATTTCGTTGGAGGACAGGTTCAGAGCATCGGACAATTCATCCAGGGTTAATCTTCTTCTTTTTAATAGTTTTTTGCTTATCACAGAGGTTGAATTCACCAGATAATTGCTCAAGGGGTAGAATGCCTTGTGGATAATATTGAAGGGAGACGCCATTATTCTTGCAAACTGAAAATGATTGTGCGGAACAATGATTTTAACAAATAAATCTCTGAAAAGAAGTATGAATGCAAGGATTAGTGCCAGTTGAAATAAAAAGATACCTGCTGAATACTGGTCTATAATTATAAAACTGTGCAGTGTAAAACTTAAGCAAATGAATATGGCTATATACAATATATTTTTCAATATCAGTATTGAAGCCTTTAGAACCTGGGGAGATTCCAATAATTTTGACAGGGTGGTATTTCGGGTATCGGGATGTTTTTTTAATTCTTTAAGTTTATTGGGAATAATAGCAAATATGACATCCTCCCCTCCTGAAACAATGGAGACGAGGACCAGAAACAACAAACTCAATAACAACCAAACAATACCCTCCCCTTGTAAAGTGGTAAAATTCACAAGGGAATTTATATTAAATATGCATAAAAATGGCTCAATTGTATCCAAAGTCGACCTTCAAACTTTTTCAGGATCTAGAATGGAAGATCATCTTCGTCCTCAGGAATACTGCCGGCACCTTCAGATTCGGTAACCTCGTTACTCTGAGATACAGATGTGTCCTCGCTTTTTTTGCCTCCACCAAGCATTTGCATGTTATTACCGATGATTTCGGTCATGTAACGCTTATTACCTTCTTTGTCCTCCCAGGAACGGGTTCTGATCTTTCCTTCAATGTAAAGGGCATCACCCTTATTTACGTACTTTTCGACTACTTCAGCCTGATTTCTGAACAGAGCAATGTTGTGCCATTCTGTGCTGGTCACTTTTTCATTGTTCTTGTTTTTGTAAGTTTCGCTTGTAGCCAGGGGAAAGTTGGCAATGACCATACCATTGTCCAGGTGTTTAATTTCAGGGTCCTTCCCTACGTTCCCAATAAGAATTACTTTGTTAACTCCTCTGCTAATTCCCATAATACAGAATTTTAAAAGTTTGGTTAATATTACCGTAAAATTATAAATTTTTATTTATATGCAAATCTTTTTTAAATTATTTTTTCACATTTTTTCTTCAAGATATTTCTCGATCAGCCGGGGTACTGCTAAATTTTGTATTTTATTCTTCTCCATCAGTGTGTAATTCTCCAGAAGGAAATTGTTGACAGAAGGGATTTCTATTTCAAGAAACCGGGCATAAATTTTCTGATGGGTAAGCAAGTGAGTATATATATTGGAAATTCTTTTGATATTGGGGGTCAGGTTATTGAATACTTCTCTCCACTGTTTTGAATCGGTTATTTCTTCCATTTCCAATTCTCTGTCTGATTCAATCAAAGGAAACTGGTATAGCGAATTCCAAATGTCATTTTCTGATCTTTTTTGGAAAAAGAGATGCCCATTCTGATGGATTGTCAAATAATAAAAATATCTGTGGCGTTTCTTTTTATTTTTTCTTTTTACTGGTAATTCTTCTACCATGTTATGATGACAGGCATAACATATTTGATTCAGGGGACAATGTTCACATTTGGGATTCCGCGGAATGCATTGAGTTGCACCAAATTCAATCATGGCTTGGTTGTGAAGTCCCGGATTTTCAGGAGACAATAACTTTTGGGCTTCTGTTTTAACTAGCTTTTTACCCCTGGTTGTGTTCACAGGTATATTGATTCCGTTTAGCCGGGAGATTACACGCTGAACATTGCCATCCACAACAGCTACCGGCTCCCCGAAAGCAAAGGAAGCAATGGCAGAAGCAGTGTAATCCCCTATTCCCTTAAGATGGATAAGCTCGTTATAATTTTCAGGAAATCTGCCATTCAGGTGATAGTATATATATTGAGCGGTGGCATGGAGGTTTCTGGCCCGCGTATAGTATCCTAGTCCCTGCCAGGCTTTTAATACCTCATCAAGAGAGGATTCGGCAAGAGAATGAATATCCGGAAACCGTTGGATGAATTCCAGATAATACTCCATCCCCTGATTCACTCTTGTTTGTTGCAGGATGATTTCGGAGATCCAAATGAAAAATGGGTCTTTTGTGTTTCGCCAGGGTAGTTCCCTTTTATGAATTTTATACCAGTTAGTTAATATGGCGCTAATGTTCATGTTTGTTGATATAGAGTATCTTAAAATAATAAATTTACCAAATTTAACATAAATCTATTTCTTTAATAAAAATAAATACTTTATATTTGCATCCAGCATTTTTAAAACTATTGTAAAATATTGGAAATTAAATTTTTTGGAAAATGACAAAAGCTGATATTGTAAACGAAATTGCAAAAAAGACTGGTATTGAAAAAGTAACTGTTCAAAAAACAGTTGAAGCGTTCATGGAAACAGTTAAAGAGTCTCTGGTAAGTAACCAAAATGTTTATCTGAGAGGCTTTGGTAGTTTTATCGTTAAAAAACGAGCTCAGAAAAAAGCCAGGAATATTTCAAAGAACACCACCATTGTTATTCCCGAGCATTATATTCCTGCGTTTCGACCTTCTAAAAAGTTTGTAAGTAAGGTGAAAGAAAACGTTAAAGCATAGATTAAAAGAATCAATTAAAACAGAAAGTTGCTTATGCCAAGCGGAAAGAAAAGGAAGAGACACAAAATGGCTACTCATAAACGCAAAAAGCGTTTAAGAAAGAACAGGCATAAAAAGAAGAAATGAGTATTGTAAGATAATTGAAGTTAAACCTATTGGAGCATATGCTTCTTTAGGTTTAACTTTTCGTTGTTGTATAGTAAAGGTGGGAGAAGTGTTGTGATTTCAGAGTTAGTTATTGATGTTACTTCCAAGGAGATCGTAATAGCACTGCTCGAGAATAAACAATTAGTTGAATTAAATAAAGAAAGACGAAATCCTAAATTTGCAGTAGGAGATATTTATCTGGGTAAGGTCAAAAGAATTATTCCCGGGCTTAATGCTGCATTTGTGGACGTTGGTTATTCCCGGGATGCTTTTCTACATTATTTGGATTTAGGCCCTCAGTTCCGGTCACTGGATAAGTATCTTAAAACCGCATTATCCAGGAAGAATAAAGTTCCATCCTTACAGAGGATGAAGCTGGAGGCAGATATTCGCAAAAATGGCAAAATTTCAAATGTTCTCTCCTCCGGACAGACAATCTTGGTTCAGATTGCCAAAGAGCCCATATCCACGAAAGGTCCAAGGTTAACTTCGGAAATATCCATTGCAGGTCGCAACCTGGTGTTGATGCCTTTTTCTGATAAGATATCAATTTCTCAAAAGATTGGTTCTTCAGACGAACGAAAACGATTGAAGCGCTTGATTAAAAGCATCAAACCCAAAAATTACGGGGTGATTATTCGTACCGTGGCTGAAGGGAAAAAGGTGGCTACACTCGACAGGGAACTACGGGGACTTGTGAAAAAATGGGAGCTGGCATTTTCTCAGCTTAGTAGTGCAACCGTTCCCAAACTGATTTTGAGTGAGCTTGACCGGACTTCTGCCTTACTGAGGGATCTTTTAAATGTTTCCTTCTCAAATATATATGTCAACGATCCTACATTTTTTCATGAGATAAAGGAATATATTGGTACCATCGCTCCCGAAAAGAAGGGAATCGTCAAACTTTACAATGGTCCAGACCCCATATTTGATCAATTTGGAGTTTCCAAGCAGATCAAGGCTTTGTTTGGCCGGACCGTTTCCTTTAAAAATGGAGCTTATCTGATTATTGAACATACCGAAGCATTGCATTCCATAGATGTAAACAGTGGAAATCGCTCAAAGCTTGGTGAAGATCAGGAAACCAACGCACTTAAAGTCAATTTGGCAGCGGCTAAAGAGATTGCCAGGCAGCTTAGACTTAGGGATATAGGAGGTATTATCGTAGTCGACTTCATCGATATGAATAATCAGGAGAACAAGCAGAAGCTCTATGAAACGATGAAAGAGGAGATGAAGGCTGACAGGACTAAACACAATATTCTGCCACTCACCAAATTTGGACTCATGCAGATTACCCGGCAGAGAGTGCGGCCCGAAATGAATATCCAAACCGTTGAAAAATGTCCAACCTGTAACGGAAGTGGGGAAATTCGTCCGGCCATTTTATTGGTAGATGAAATTGAGAATTATTTAAAATTTCTTGTTAGGGATCTTGGATACAGAAGATTAACCCTTAAAACCCATCCTTATATTGCCGGATATCTGAAGTTTGGTTTCCCTTCTATTAGATGGAAGTGGCAGTTAAAATATAAGATTTGGCTCAAGATTAAAGGATCAGATGCTTACGACTTCCTTCATTACAATTTTTTCTCCGGTAACAAAGAGCCCATAAAAGAGGAGTAATTTTCTCTTTCTCCATCTGTCTATCTCTCATTATACAAACATCAATCCTTAAACATATATCGATATTTGTTGTTTAACCAAAAATGCATATTTTTGCCGAATTTTAATTAATTTAATGAGCTTGGTAATAATGAAACATATATTATTTGTACTACTGATTTCTTTATTTGCGATACCTTCACTGGGACAGATAGATAACCCGGTCGAGTGGGAATATGAGGTACAAAAAGAGGAGAATAATACCGCCTTGTTAATATTCAAAGCGGATATCGATTCCGACTGGTACTTGTATTCTCAGAATTTCCCCGAAGGAGGTCCCATCAGGACAACTTTTAATTTCGATGAGTCTCCGAATTTTGAATTGGTGGGGGAGACCAGTGAAAGTCCTGAACCGGACTCAGAGTTTGATGAATCCTTTGGGGTACAGGTTAAACACTTTAGCGATGAAGCTACTTTCACACAAAAAATAGAGATTCAGAGCCAGCAACCTTTTGATATCACCGGCAATATAGAATATCAGGTTTGCCAGGAAGAGAAATGTGTGTATTTCAACCCCGATTTTACATTCAATGTTCCGGGAGGTGAACAGGCTTCTCAGGAAACGGAAGACCAATCTGTTCAGGACTCCGGCGAAGTTGAAGCCGGCAGTGAACAGTCTGGTGCAGAATCATCAGATACATCCCAAACAGCAGGGTCAGGACTATCTGATGATATTGTAAAAGCAGATAAGGATTCAGCGGAATTAAATGAAGAAACCGTATCCAAACCTGCAGAAAGTCAAGGAAGTTCCCAGGATTTGGCAAACAACAGATCCTTATTGGGATTCTTTTTACTTTCGGTGGTATTCGGACTGGCAGGTATTCTCACGCCTTGTGTCTTTCCTATGATCCCCATGACGGTTTCTTTTTTTATGCAGGAATCGAAAAGCAGGTTGAGTGGGGTGATTAAGGCTTTAATCTTTGGATTATCCATCATTATTCTTTATACCAGCGTAGGAGTCATTGTTTCCCTGACCAGTGCCGGAGCAGATTTTACATCCTTACTGGGGACACACTGGATTCCCAACCTGATATTCTTTGTGTTATTCCTTATGTTTGCAGCTTCTTTTTTCGGTTTGTTCGAAATTGTGTTGCCCTCCGGTCTGGCAAATAAAGCGGACAAACAAGTGGATAAAGGAGGTTTTCTGGCTTCCTTTTTTATGGCTTTAACCCTGGTGATTGTTTCATTTTCCTGTACAGGACCAATAGTAGGAGCCCTCCTTGTTAAAGCTGTGGGCGGAAATGTTATAGAACCTACCATTGGTATGTTCGGATTTGCAGTGGGTTTTGGCTTGCCTTTTACTGTTCTGGCCATTTCCCCCGGATGGCTCAAGAATTTGCCGAAGTCCGGCGGTTGGATGAATTCAGTCAGAGTGGTGCTCGCTTTCATTATTCTGGCCTTTGCATTTAAATTTCTGTCCAATATTGATCAGAATTATCACCTGGGCATCCTAAGCAGAGATCTCTATCTATCGATATGGATCGCCATTTTTGGTATGTTGGGTTTCTATTTGCTTGGAAAGATCAAGCTGCCCAATGACAGCGTTTTGAAAAATATTTCTGTTTTCCGGCTTTTATTAGCCATCGCGTCTTTCTCATTCGCAATTTATCTAGTACCTGGTCTGTTTGGAGCAAATTTAAGCTCTATTTCAGGATTGTTACCCCCGTCCTCTGAACAGAAATTTGATATTACCTCAGTTTCTTCTGCTCCCGGTTCTTCAGGAAATGCCAGTGAAACCATGTGCGAGGAGCCTAAATATGCTGATTTTCTTAATCTGCCCAATAACGTCAAGGGTTATTTTCAATATGAGCAAGGGATGGATTGTGCAGAAGAGCTTAATAAGCCTGCATTGGTTTATTTTACCGGGCATTCTTGCAGCAATTGTAAAAAGATGCAGGCGGAAGTGTGGTCCGACCCCGCTGTGCAGAAACGGCTTAATGAGGATTATGTGTTGATCGCCCTCTATATTGATGATCGAAAAAAATTGCCGGAATCCGAGTGGATGGAATCACAGTATGACGGAAAGGTTAAAAAGACACTGGGAAAGAAAAATATGGCCATCGAAATCGACCGTTTTGGAGTGAATAGCCAACCTTATTACAGAGTGATGACACCGGCAGGCGAACCTGTTGGAGAATCCTTTGGGTATACTACAAAACCACAGGAATTTATCGATTGGCTGGATCAGGGGATGAAAAAGTTTAATGAATAAGTTTTTAATTAAGCCGGGACCCTCCATTCCGGCTTTTTTTATGTTGAATTTGCATGTATGATGCTGCTCTGGTCTCAATGTTTTAATAAATAGGAGGGAAGCGTTTTCAGGCTGTTTATAGTATATTTTGCAAGCTTTTTTTTGTATATATTTCCCATTTCCGCTATATTAGTTAAAAATTATAGCCTGTTAATTCTTTTAAACCATGAGAAGATTTCGCCGAATTTTATTCATTCTTGCCATTGTTCTGGTACTTGTAATTATTGCCGGAGGCATTTACATTCATAGAATTGCCCATAGGGCCCTTCCTGATTATAATGATGATATAGAAATAGAAGGGGTTGAGCATAAGGTGGAGGTATACAGGGATAGCCTGGCCATTCCCCATATTTATGCGCAGACGGAAAAAGATCTGTATACGGCTGTTGGCTATCTGATGGCTCAGGATCGTCTCTGGCAGATGGATTTGTTCCGCCGCGTGACTCAAGGCAGGCTTTCTGAGATTTTTGGAGAAGAGATGGTGGAGAACGATCACTTAATGCGCTCACTTCGAATACCACAAAAATCAAAGAAAGTGCTGGCACGGTCTGATGAAAAAATTGTCACTGCCTTACAGGCATTTGCCCGTGGAGTGAATGAATACATAAACACCAATTCAGGTCAGCTCCCACCGGAGTTTGCTATTCTTGGCTACAAACCGGAGGAATGGGAGCCAACCCATACAGTAAATCTCATTGGTTATATGGCGTGGGACTTAACTCCTGCCTGGGAAACGGAGGTTATACTGCATAAGATAGCCAAAAAGGTAACAAAAGAGAAGTATGACCTTTTGATTCCCAAAACGAAAGAACAGGAAAGCCTCGTATTCCCCAAATACAGTTCGGCAGATAAAGGTTATGAGGGGTTGAGCAGGCTTATGCATTTAACCGGCGAGTTGGAAAATATGGGCCTTGAAATTTTTACCGGTAGCAACAACTGGGCAGTATCTTCCGGGAAAAGTAAAACGGGAAAGCCTTTGCTGGCCAATGACATGCATTTGGGCCTGTTTTCTCCGGGTATCTGGTATCAGATGCACCAGGTTGTGGAAGGCAAGGTGAATGTTTCGGGTGTGGCCCTTCCCGGGCAACCAATGATTATTTCCGGGCATAATGATTCCATTGCATGGGGATTGACCAATGTGATGCTCGATGATATGGATTTTTACAGAGAAACCATCAATCCTGAGGATTCCAGTGAATACATGTTCAATGGAAAATGGAGGAAAATGCAGGTAAAAGAGGAAAAAATTGAGATTAAAGGAGAGGAGCCTGTTACCAGAAAAATCAGGTATACCCACAGGGGCCCGATTGTTTCGGGATTTAAGGAAGTAGATGAGGATGCCCTATCTATGCGATGGGTAGGTAATGAATACAGCAATGAGGTTCGTTCGGTATACCATCTCAATCGTGCATCTAACTGGAATGAGTTTAAAGATGCCCTTCGAACTTTTACCTCCATTAGCCAGAATATTGCGTATGCTGATGTACAGGGGAATATAGGTCTGTATTGCTGTGCAGGGGTACCAGTAAGAGACTCTTCCGGGCCAGGTATTTATCCCGGAAAAACAGATCAATATGACTGGAAGGGATTGGTACCTTTCAAGGATCTCCCCCATACCTATAATCCTGATAAAGGTTTTGTCGCTTCTGCCAATAATAAAACCGTGAGCTCGGATTATCCTCATCATTTCAGCCATTGGTTTGATCTTGCCCCACGGATCAATCGCATAGAACAAGAACTTCAATCCCGAAAGAAATTATCCGTACGGGATTTTACGGATATCCAGACTGATTATCATTCATTGATGGTTAACCAATATAAAGAGCAGATTCTGCAACATGCCGAAAATATAGACGATGACTCCGGTGAACTAAATGAGGCCATTGAATTGCTCGACAACTGGGACGGGGACTATTCTAAAAACAGTGCTGCCGCTGCAATTTTCGAACAGTTCTACATTACTTTTGTGAAGAACTTGATTAAGGATGAGTTGGGTGAGGATCTTTATAAAGAATATATAAGAAGTAAGATTCTCGTAAGGAATCTTATGAAAAATATTTGGAACAATCAGGATTCCCAATGGTGTGATGATGTGAACACCACAGATATCAAAGAGTCTTTTGGCCAAATCGTTCAAAAAAGCTTTAAAGAATCTATAAGCACACTTACAGAAGAATTTGGAGGCTCTCCCGTAGATTGGGAATGGGGCGAGATTCATCAATTAGCTCTTAAACATCCTGTAGGTGGAGAAGTACCTGTTTTGGATCTTTTGTTCAATATGAACCGTGGTCCTTTTGAAACAGGCGGCAGTTTTCATACAGTTTGTGTATATAGTTATCCCTTCACCGATGTATTCAACACCAATCATGGTGCATCTCACCGGCATGTATATTCTACTGCCGACTGGGACCGCTCCCGAACGGTTATACCAACGGGTACCTCAGGGATACCGGCAAGCCCCCATTACTGTGACCAAACCAGTACTTATATTAACCGGGAATATTATCGCGAAATTTTTGGTAAAGAGAAGGTGATGAACAATGTCCGGTATCACATGACGATAAAGGGGAAATGATTATCCAAATGAATATATTCGATTTGTTTGAATTATATAATAACACAGAAAACACATAAATTATGGAAACTTATAAAACCACTTATATTGGAGAATTGAGAACAGAGATTTTTCATGAACGGAATGGTGAGCGGATCACTACCGATGCGCCGGTGGATAATAAGGGCAAAGGGGAGTATTTTTCTCCTACGGATATGGTTTCTTCAGCCCTGTGTAGTTGCATTTTTACCATCATGGGAATCAAAGCCAGAGAAAACGGGTTTAGTATTGACGGTGCCAGGGCAACCACCAATAAGGTGATGCGGAATGATCCCCGCAGAATTAAGGAGATCCACATAGAGTATGATTTTACAGGTCATGATCTGACCGATGAGCAGAAAAATCTTCTTAGGGAACTGGTACATGCCAGTCCGGTACCCAGAAGCCTCCATCCTGATATTGAGCAGAACGTGACGCTGAAATTTAAGGAATAAATTTCCTGAAGGTGTTTGGCTAGATGAAAGAAGTTAGAATAGAGGGTGGGGTTAAATAACAAATACCAATTCACAAGTTCCAGGTAATCATCAAATCAAATCGACCAAAACACCAGCCTCTATGGCTTGGTGTTTTGGACATCGATGATTCGGTTATTGAAATTTATTTGTAGCTTGTTATTTGGGACTTGGAGCTTCCTGTGCGAAGGTTTATGCACTCTCAGTCGGAATCTTCCTGTCCACTTTCTTAATCAGTCCCTGCAACACCTTTCCTGGTCCCACTTCAGTGAATGATTCTGCTCCATCCTGAATCATCTTTTTAACGGTTTGCGTCCATTTTACAGGTGAAGTAAGCTGTTTGATCAAATTTTCCTTGATAATCTCCGGTTCATCCGAAGGTGAAGCAGTAGCATTTTGATATACCGGACAAACAGGATTGTTGAATTTGGTTTCATTGATGGCTTGTTCAAGTTCTTTTTTGGCGGGTTCCATCAGCGGAGAATGAAAAGCACCTCCAACCTTTAATTTTATGGCTTTTTTGGCACCCTGTTCCTGTAATTGTTCCACAGCCTGATCAACACCTTTAATGGAGCCGGAGATGACTACTTGTCCGGGACTGTTGTAATTGGCCGGGACCAAAACCTCGTCAATTCGATTGCATACTTCCTCCACCGTTTCATCTTTTAGGCCCATAATGGCAGCCATAGTAGAGGGTTCTGCTTCACAGGCTTTTTGCATAGCGGCTGCCCGTTTGGATACCAACCGCAGTCCGTCTTCAAAAGAGAGTGCCCCGTTGGCAACCAGTGCTGAAAATTCACCCAGTGAATGACCTGCTACCATATCGGGATGAAAATCATCCAGTGTTTTGGCCAGAATGACCGAATGCAGAAAGATAGCCGGCTGGGTTACTTCGGTCTGCTTAAGCTCTTCGTCAGTGCCTTCAAACATCACATCCGTAATTTTAAAGCCGAGGATATCATTGGCTTTTTCAAAAAGCTCCTTACCTATACCTGTGTTTTCGTAAAGGTCTTTACCCATTCCTGAATATTGGGCTCCCTGGCCCGGAAATACGTATGCTTTCATATACAAAATAAGTTTTGCGGTTATTTTTAATTATGGCACCGAAAATAATCAAATTTATATTTTGTTTCAAACCCTGATAAGCCATCGTGTTTTAATGTAATTCAGAACCAATGAGATGGGTGAACTCTTCACGGGTTTTGGTGTCTTTTAAGAAAATGCCTGTGAATGCCGAGGTAGTGGTAACCGAATTTTGTTTTTGTACACCCCGCATTTGCATACACATATGATGTGCCTCAATGACCACTGCTACACCTTGTGGCATCAGAGTTTCCTGTATGCAGTCCCTGATCTGCATGGTGAGCCTTTCCTGGACCTGGAGTCTTCTTGCGAAAGCTTCCACAACATGGGCTATTTTACTTAGGCCGGTGATGTGTTTTTCAGGAATATAGGCTACATGTGCTTTTCCATAAAAGGGTATCATATGGTGTTCACACATTGAAAATAGTTCTATATCTTTTACAATGACCATCTCCTGATAATCTTCCTGAAATTTTGCCGAACGGATGATTTCATGGGGATCAATATTCTGGCCTTTATTGAGATATTGCATTGCTTTGGCTACACGAATGGGTGTATCGACTAATCCTTCACGATCAGGATTTTCTCCCAGTAGCTTTAAAATTTCCTTATAATGTTCGGCAAGTTTTTGGGTTTTTTCATCATCCCAGATATCAACCCGGGAATATCCACTGTTGTTGACTGATCCAAAACCATTGTTAACGATTTCCATATTTATTGAATTTATTTACCATAATATTCGACAAAGTTATTTTCTGTTTCCTTTATTTTTATGCAATAAAGTTTTTTATCCAGCATTTTGACCGGATTTTCCAGTTCTTCCCATATGGCTAGGGCAAGGTTCTCTGTAGAAGCCAGCCGTCCTTCCATAAAATCCACCTCCGTATTCATGTTTTTGTGGTCAATTTTATTGATTACATACTCCCTGATTATATTGCTTAGCTGTTTGATATTAACTACAAAACCGGTCTCAGGATTGATTTCTCCCTTAACCGTTACGAAAAGTTCGTAATTGTGGCCGTGCCAGTTGGGATTGGAACAAAGACCGAATACTTCTTTGTTGGTTTCATCGTCCCATTCTTCACGGAAAAGACGATGTGCTGCACTAAATCGTTCTCGGCGGGTGACCAGGGCTTCCATAAAACATCAAAATTTTGTAAAATTAGCAATATAGTTCTTCAAATAAAAACATTTCCTATGACATAATACCCATAAATAATGCTTTTGTTTTTATTATCTTCGTAGCTTCTCCTAACCAAAAAATGTTTATATGATCGCAGTTACAGGAGCAGCCGGTTTTATTGGCAGCAATATGGTAGCTAAGCTCAACGAGGAAGGATACTCCGATATCATTATTGTGGATGAGTTCTCAAGGCAGGACAAAAACAAAAACCTGAGCGGTAAAGATTATATTCAACACATACACAGGGATGAATTCCTCAATTGGCTGCAAAACTACGGCCGGGAGATGGATGCTGTTTTTCACCTTGGAGCGCGTACCGATACTGCGGAAATGGATAAAAGCATCTTCGATCGCCTTAACCTGAATTACTCCAAAGAGATCTGGGACCTCTGCAGCACTTTTAATATTTCTTTGATTTACGCCTCTTCTGCAGCTACCTATGGTGGAGGAGAAAAAGGTTACAAAGATGACCACGACCTGGTTTATTCCTTGAAACCTTTGAATCTATATGGCGAATCGAAAAATGAATTTGATAAATGGGTGTTGCAACAATCAGAGAATCCTCCATTCTGGGCGGGGATCAAGTTTTTCAATGTATACGGCCCCAATGAGTATCATAAAGGAAGGATGGCTTCTGTGATTTTTCATGCTTTTAATCAGATAAGCCAAACAGGCAGGATGAAATTGTTTCGCTCTCATCGCTCTGATTACCTTGACGGAGAACAATTGCGGGATTTTATCTATGTGAGAGATGTGGTGGATGTGTTGTTTTTCCTCATGCAGCACGAGATTAACAATGGAATTTATAATTTGGGCACCGGTGAGGCCAGAACATTCAATGATCTTGTCAGGAACGTATTTTATGCTATGGGGAAGAAAGAAAACATTGTATATGTCGATACACCTGAAGATATCAGGGATAAATACCAGTACTTTACAGAGGCGGAAATGCAAAAGCTTCGTTCGGCAGGCTACACTCAATCATTTCATTCGCTGGACGCCGGTATTTATGATTATGTCAGGAATTATCTAATTCCCGGGAAATATCGCTGATGCCATCATTGATTTTTAACCGATACACATAAGGAAGATTGTTATTCATTCTTTTTGTATGAGTTAATATTTTTGACCTTTATATTTGCTTCCGGCTCTTTCACTTTTCTGGAGGGATTGTCTGCAAATCCCTGTAAGTCATCTACAAAAATTTTTATCTCCTCATCTGTAAAACCCTTCTCTTTTGCAGCATCTTCAAGGGTACCCCATATGGGCTCACCGCATGCAACACATTTGATCCCTTTGTGCATTAAATATTTTACCGACTGCGGCACCCCTTCAACCAGGTCTTCAATGGTGATGTCTTTTGTAATCTTCATACATTAACTGTTTTAAATTTCAAACATCTGAAAACATCTATACAAATTTAAGAATATTTACCAGGTAATGGATGGGTATAGATGATGAGGAATGATTCGAACAATTTTGATTTTAACCTGGTTAAATTTGTTTTATGGCAATATCTTAAATATCAGAATAGACGGCCTAATTACATTCAGGCATTTTGGAATATTGTGAATTGGGACGAGGTTGCCAGCCGGCTAAAATGACATGGAAAAATCCTGTAGAATACTTCATATGACCGGGGTGATAATTCATCCCGGTTTTTATATTCTACAAAAGGTTGCAATTTTCAATGAAACCCATTATTTTTAACCGTTTGAAAACAGGATTAATCACCTTAAATTTTATCAGTTATGTTGATGGAGCAGCTTATCCGGCAAAACAGAAGTTACAGAAGGTTTTACGAAGATTATTTTATTGCACAAGGCAACCTGAGGTATTTTATTAATCTTGCGCGACTTTCACCTTCAGCTAAAAATGTTCAGCCACTAAAATACATCATTTCAAATGAAACATCCGATAACCAGAAAGTCTTTGAATGCCTGGGATGGGCAGGTTATTTAAAAGACTGGGATGGCCCTGAACCGGGCGAAAGGCCCTCAGCTTACATCATCATGCTGGGTGATCACCATATAGAAGACAATTTTCACTGCGATCATGGTATCGCAGCTCAGAGTATTTTGCTGGGTGCGGTGGAGAAAGGCTTTGGTGGATGCATCGTGGGTACCATTGACAGGAATAAATTAAGGCAAAACTTTGATATAGATGACCGGTTTGAAATTCTGCATGTTATTGCACTGGGTAAGCCCAAAGAAACCGTGATCATCGAAGAAATTGAGAAAGACGGAGATATAAAATACTGGAGGGATGATAAGCAGATACATCATGTCCCCAAACGTAAGCTGGATGATATTATAATTACTCCATGACATAGATAAAAATTATGATTACGATACTTTCACCTGCTAAAAGGTTAAATAAGAAAACAGAACCTTCTTCTGAAGATTATACAATACCTTGGTTTCTGGAAGATTCGAAAGTTTTGGTGGATGAGCTGAGGAAACTAAGTCCTGATGAATTAAGTGAACTGATGAATGTGAGCCGTAACATTGCCGAATTGAATTATGAACGGTATTTGAGATGGACTACTCCTTTTACTCCGCTAAATGCCAGCCGTGCTTTGTTTACCTTCAAAGGTCAGGCTTATCAGGGATTGAAAGCGGAAGATTTTACGGATCAAGATGTAGCCTTCGCTCAGGATCATCTACGGATACTCTCCGGTTTGTATGGTTTGTTGAGACCCATGGACCTGATACAGCCTTACCGGCTGGAAATGGGAACAGCACTGGAAAACCCCGGAGGAAAAGATCTTTATGAATTTTGGAATAACAAAATCACCCAGGCGCTCAATGAAGCATTATCGGATCATAAGCAGAAGGTATTGCTGAATCTTGCCTCTAATGAATATTTTAAATCCATCCATCCCGACCGGCTGGAAGCCACTATCATTACCCCTGTATTTAAAGAGCAAAAAGGGGAACAATACAAAACCATAGCCGTATATGCCAAAATGGCAAGAGGGATGATGACCCGGTATATTATCAGAAATCGCATCGATGATCCCCGGGATATTAAAGGATTTGACTGGGAAGGTTATGTGTACAGCCCCGACATGTCTGCAAAGAATAAATGGGTGTTTGTACGATAAATACGGGGAGAAAGAAATAAGATGGCGCTGAGCTTAAATGACGCGGTGAGGTCAGTCAATCTTTATAAGGCCGTGACGAATGGCATAAACGGCCAGGCATACCGAATTTTTGCAGTTCAGCTTCTTAAGCAGCCTGTTCCTGTGTCCTTCTATGGTTCTTGCACTTAGCTTTAAAAGTTTACCGATTTCTGAGTTCGAGTATCCGTGACATATATAGTCCAGAACTTCCTTCTCCCGGGGAGTCATTTTCAAATTGTTATTCTCCCTATAGGTGGAGGTTAACCGGGAATCGAGATCCTTGGTTACGGAGCCAACGAGACTTTTCTTTCCCTGGATGTTCACAATGTTACCTGCCAATTTCAGATTAATAAGTTCCTGATTGCGCCTTATAGCTCTAAAATTTACTTCTACCTTATTTTGCAGTGCTTTGAATGCCCGGTTAATTTTTTCATTGACCAGGTGTATATCATCTTTGTATACAATGTTGATCAGGTTCATGCCCAACAATTCCTTTTTGGAATAACCGAAGATCTCACAGAATTTTTGATTGACATAGGTCAGTTTTTCATCCTGATAAATGTATATAGCTACATACGCATTATCAATCAGTATATTGAATTTCTCATCCACTTTTTTAAGAATCTTTTCCTGCCTTTCCAACCTCACCTCTATGGTTCTTTTCAGTTCTTTAAAATCAAAAGGTTTAACCAGACAGTCGTCCATGCCCAGACTCATAGCTGATCTTAATTCTTCATAGGATTTTTCATTGGTTAGAAATACAAAGGGTATTATGGCTGTAGAATTGATCTGCTGGACCATATCAAATACTTCATGCCCCGAAAGCCCCTCCGGGTGAATATCGCAAAGAATAATGTCAGGAGTATGCTGAAGCGCCCTCTGAACTCCTGTAGCTCCGTTTTGTACAGGAATGACCCTGTATGCTGATTGTCTCAGATACTCTGTTACTTCGTTTAAAAAATTTTTATCCGGATCAATAATCAGAATACTGTTCATCGGGTTTATTTTGCAGAGGTTATAAAACTAATAAAATAATTATTGGTTTACAAAGAATTGCTGTATTAAGTGTCAGGAATATGGGACTTATTTAATCTATAAGGAACAGAAGTTGACCTTTGCGAATAATGTCATTTTCTTTGATCCGTACTTCCCTTACGGTTCCTTCGACGGAGGCATAGGCTCTGTTTTTCATCTTCATCGCTTCGTAGATGTAAAGCCTGTCTCCCTTTCTTATAAAATCTCCTGTCGATACATCTACTTTGACTACTGTGCCGGGAAATTCTGAGAATATTTTTCCCCGGTTTGCAGGTTCATATTTTTTTCTTTTTTTGTATTTTTCAGTAAGGTAGGTTCTGTATTTTGTACCATCCACAACCAGGGTGCTGAATCGCGACCTGTTTGTGTCGCCGGATTCCCTGGCGGAAGATTGATCGTTGGCTTGTCCGTTATTTTGTGACATGGGCATCAGATTTTAGAATGGAGGAATACCGTGTTTTTTCGAGGGACGCTTATCGACTTTATTTTGGGATACTTCCAGCGAATGAACCAGTATTTTTCGTGTTTCCTGGGGCTCAATAACAGAATCAACATATCCTTTTGCTGCTGCCACATAAGGATTGGCAAATTTTTCTTTATATTCTTTCACTTTTTGCTTTCTCATTTTCTCCGGGTCCTCTGCATTCTGGATCTCCTTTTTGAAGATGATATTGGCAGCTCCTTCTGGTCCCATTACTGCAATTTCCGCACTTGGCCATGCAAATACAAAGTCAGCGTTCAAATGCCGGGAATTCATAGCTATGTATCCACCTCCGTAAGCTTTCCGTAGAATAAAGGTTATTTTAGGAACGTTTGCTTCGCTGTAAGCGTAAAGTACTTTGGCTCCATGCCTGATCACACCTGCGTGTTCCTGATCGACTCCCGGAAGATAACCGGGCAGATCGACAAAAGTGACCAACGGTATGTTGAAAGCATTACAATATCTGATAAATCTTGCCACTTTGTCTGAAGAATCAACGTCAAGCACGCCGGCAAGTATCAGGGGCTGATTTCCGACAAAACCAACTGTTTCTCCATTAACCCTGCCAAAACCGATGACTGCATTCTGGGCCCATCTTTGCTGAATCTCAAGAAATTCTGATCCGTCACTGACAGCTTTAATTACATCCTTAATGTCATAAGGCTCTTTGGGATTGTCGGGCACAATGTCAGCAATCGGGTATTCTTCGGTAAGGGGTTCCTGAGGTTCGATTTTTTGTGCTTTCTGTGAATTATTCCAGGGTATATAGGATACGAGTGTCTTGATTTGATTGAAACATTCCATTTCGCTCTCTGCATAAAAATGGGCATTGCCGGTTTGTTCGCTATGTACTTTGGCTCCGCCCAGTTCTTCCATCGAAATCTCCTCGCCCAGAACGGTCTTGATAACACCCGGACCGGTAATGAACATTTTGGATATTTTATCCACTACAAAGACAAAATCTGTAAGAGCCGGTGAATAAACCGCTCCGCCTGCACAAGGTCCGAGTATCACGGAAATTTGAGGAATAACACCCGAGGCCAGGGTATTTCTGTAAAATATTTCTCCGTAACCGGCAAGGGAATTCACACCCTCCTGTATCCTTGCTCCTCCTGAATCATTGATGCCAATGAGTGGAACCCGCATTTTCATGGCATGATCCATGATCTTGCCAATCTTTCTGGCATGCATCAGTCCCAATGAGCCTCCTGCTACAGTGAAATCCTGAGCAAAAACACATACAGGTGCTCCGTATATGGTTCCTGTGCCGATAATGACACCGTCACCATGAAGTACCTTTTTGTCCATATCAAAGTCGCGCGCCTCATGTTCAACGAAAAGGTCGTATTCGTGAAATGAGTTTTCATCCAGCAATGTAACGATTCTTTCACGGGCGGTCATCTTTCCCATGGCAGCCTGCTTCTGAATTGCCTTATCACCTCCGCCTTTTAATACCTCTTCCCGTTTTTTCTGCAATTCAAGTATTTTCTTTTTAAGCGACATAACTTTTTAATTTGGTTTATGGGGAAACGCGACAAAAATAGTGTATTTATAGAAAATCCCACAATAAAAAAATACTTAAAATTAAGAGAAGTAGTGCCTATCTTGGGGCAAATCGGTAAAGGGACAGCGCGATCAGTGCAAATATGATATTGGGTATCCACACGCCAATAAGGGGCTCAATACCACCTCTTATGGCAAACATGTTGGCAAACCTCATAAACAGGAGGTAGGCAAAACTCAATGTAATCCCTATTCCTATTTGCATACCCATGCCTCCTTTTAATTTCTTCGAGGAGAGAAACACCCCTATGAAGGTTAATATAAACGTGGAAAAGGGGAATGAGAATCTTCTGTGTTTTTCTATCAGGTACTCCGCCAAGTTTTCTGCCCCCTGTGTCCGTTTTTTTTGAATGAATTCATTCAGTTCGGGCATATTCATTGTTGTGACAATATCTGTATATTGACCCAGATCGGAAGGGTTGATTGATAAGGTAGTGTCCAGCTCATTGCCCCGAATGACACTGTCTTTTTTGTCTTTTGTTATTTCCCGGATATAATAATCGCTCACCACCCATTTGTTTTTGGTGGTATCCCATTTGATGTTGTCTGCCATCAATTTTGATTTGAGCGTGTTGTTATCAAACTCTTCCATGGAAAACTTATGTCCTTGCTTAACATTGGGCCGGTAGTTCCGCATATAGATGTAAACACCCGTATCAATCTGCATATGCAGATTTCTTTCTACCTTATATGGCGATTCCTTCATATAGTTGTATTCGAAATCAAGTCGCCTTTCATTGGAGTGGGGAATAACGTAAGCCATCAGCAAAAAGGATATGGTAGCGATAAGAAAAGCAGAAATGAAGTAAGGCATAAGAATCCTCTTGAAACTGACTCCACTGCTTAAAATGGCAATTATTTCCGAATTATAGGCCATTTTTGAAGTAAAAAATATGACCGCGATAAAGGCGAAAAGGGAACTTAAAAGGTTGGTAAAATAGGGTATGAAATTAAGATAATATTTGAACACGGCCTTTGCCGGTGCTTCATTTTCAATGTAGTTGTCGATCTTTTCGGAAAGGTCGAAAATTATAGAAATACTGATTATTAAGGCAATGGCGAAAAAGTAAGTCCCCAGGAATTTCTTTATAATGTATACATCTAATATTTTTAATATGGGCGTTTTCATAATCTGACACCAATTTTTTCTATCATCTCTTTTTTCCAGGTTTTAAAAGAGCCGTTCAGAATTTGTTCTCTTGCTTTATTAACTAACCATTTGTAGAAGCTTAAATTGTGCAGGGTAGCAATTTGCGCTGCTGTTATTTCTTTGGCAATGGTTAAGTGCCGGAGATAAGCTTTTGAAAAAAAATGATCTACATAAGATGCACCGTCTTCCTCAATGGGTGAGAAGTCATCCCTCCATTTCAGGTTTTTTATGTTGATGATACCGTTTTTGGTGAATAACATTCCGTTCCGTCCGTTTCGCGTAGGTATTACACAGTCGAACATATCGATGCCGCGATCGATGGATTCCAGAATATTCTCCGGTGTTCCCACTCCCATCAGATAGCGTGGGCGGTCTTCCGGCAGAATCTCATTGACCACCTCCACCATTTCATACATCAAATTTACAGGCTCTCCGACGGAAAGCCCTCCTATGGCATATCCCTCCATATCGGAATCGCTGATGAACCTGGCCGATTCCTGCCTGAGATCTTTGTAAACGCTTCCCTGAACTATAGGGAAGAAAGATTGCTCATAACCATATAATGGTGATGTATCCTGAAATCTGGTAAGCCCCCTGGTCAGCCAGTGATGGGTGAGTTCCATGGACTCCCTGGCCGACTGATAATCGCATGGATAAGGGGTACATTCATCAAACGCCATAATAATATCGGCTCCGATTGATCTTTGAATATCCACTACGTTTTCAGGAGTGAACAGATGCCTGGAGCCGTCAATATGTGACTGGAAATGTGCCCCCTCTCTTGTCAGTTTTCTGTTTTGTGACAGGGAAAATACCTGGTATCCTCCACTGTCAGACAAAACAGGAAGGTCCCAGTTAATGAAGCTGTGTATTCCACCTGCAGATTTGAGTATCTCCGTTCCGGGCCGGAGAAAAAGATGATAGGTGTTTGTCAGTAACATGGATGATTGGACTGTTTCCTTTAATTCCCTTGGATTAACCCCTTTTACTGTACCCAACGTTCCCACAGGCATGAAAACCGGAGTGTTGATTTTTCCATGATCGGTGGTGATTTCGCCAGCCCTCGCATCGGAATATTTTTCTTTCTTAATAAGGTTAAACTTCATCAGCCAAAAATTATCCAACAAATATAATCATTCATGATTATATATTTTTTATTGTATATATTGCATCCTTATATTATACAAATTTGTCCAATGAAAAAAATATCATAAAATTGCAGTCCGAACTTAAGAGCTGATGAACGTAAAATTATTTGATTTGCTTATACAAGAGCCGCTTTGGGTCATACCTTTGGTTTATATCCTGGCTTTTCTCATTCAGATGATCTATTACCTTGGAGTATATGCCAGAATATGGGTTTATAAAGAGAAACCGGAGCCCCGGGAGTTTTCGCCGGTATCAGTTATTATTTGTGCCAGAAATGAAGAAGCGAATCTTGAAAAGAATCTGCCTGCTGTTTTAGAGCAGGATTATCCTGAATTTGAAGTCATCGTGGTCAATGACGGTTCTTCTGATGATTCTGATATGGTGATCACCCGGTTGCAGAAACAATATAATCATCTTTTGACCACCGAAATAGGTAATGACCGAAAATTCACCCATGGTAAGAAGCTTGCGGTTACACTGGGGATTAAGAAAGCAAAGTACGACTGGGTATTGTTTACCGATGCCGACTGTTATCCGGCAGGTAAAAACTGGATCCGCTCAATGGCAAAGAATTTTGATGAAAAAACATCTATTGTTCTGGGATATGGAGGATATAAAGCCCACAGGGGATTGTTGAATACACTGATACGATATGATACCGTTACCATTGCTTTGCAGTATTTAACCTATGCACTGGCCGGATTTCCTTATATGGGCGTTGGGAGAAATCTTGCATACCGTAAGAAACTGTTTTATGACAATAAGGGGTTTGCAGGTCATTATCACCTGAATTCGGGCGATGACGACCTCTTTGTGAATAAAACCGCCAGAGGGCACAACACATGCGTGCAGATCAGCAGGGAATCATCTGTCGTTTCCGAACCCCACAGAAGTTTTAATCAATGGTTTAAACAGAAAAGACGGCACTTGTCGACCGCTTATCATTACAGAAAGAAAACAAAATGGAGATTATTAACAGAAATCTATTCAAGGATAATCTTTTATGTTTTTTTTGTATTATCTTTGATTTTCTTTTCTGAATACTTTGTATATTCCATTGGAATATTTGTATTTAGGGCAGTTGTACAATTATTTGTATATAAAAATTTTATGAAACGTTTGGGGGAAAAATATTTTTTATTAATTTCGATATTTTATGATATTTTGATACCGATCATTAATTTTATTGCTATAACAGCAAATAAGGTTTATTCAAATAGTAGTAAATGGAGATAAATCCTAACTTATCAAATAAGGCAAAGTACGATTATAAATTGGTACAGCTTGCAGTTGACGGAGATGAACAAGCTTATGCCGAATTAATGGATCGATACCGGGATGCCATATATTATATGCTCTTGAAAATGGTTAATAACAAGAGCGATGCCGAAGATCTCACCATTGAAGCATTCGGAAAAGCTTTTAAAAGCATTCAACAATATACCCCTAAATATGCTTTTAGTACCTGGTTGTTCAAAATAGCAACCAACAACTGTATTGATTTTATCAGGAAACAGAAGGCCAATTTAATTTCCATCGATCACACCGAAGAAGATGATGAGATGGGAGCTCCATCGCTTCAGTCTACAGGCCCCGATCCTGAGGAAGATATGATAAAAAGTCAGAAGATTGACTTGATGAGGAGTGTGGTGAATAAACTGAAACCCCGGTATCGTGACTTAATTGAACTGCGTTATTTTAAGGAATATTCTTATGAGGAGATTGCCCAGGAATTAGACCTTCCTCTGGGAACCGTTAAAGCTCAGCTTTACAGAGCGAGGGAGCTTCTTTATAACATCTTGAAAAATAAGGACCATCATTTGAAATAATGGAGGTTCTTTTGAAATACTTTCCTGATCTTACTGAAGATCAAAAGAAAACTTTTGAAGGGCTATATAAATCCTACCATTACTGGAATAAACGGATTAATGTGATATCCAGAAAAGATTTTCAAAATTTTTACTTACATCACGTGCTGCATTCTTTGGCCGTAGCTAAGGTCATTCACTTTGTGCCGGGCTCATCCATCCTGGATGCGGGAACAGGTGGTGGATTTCCCGGCCTTCCCCTGGCCATTCTATTTCCCGAAGTTCATTTTGTCCTGCTGGATTCAGTGAGAAAAAAACTAAAAGTCATTGAATCCATTTGCCAGGATTTTAATCTGCAGAATATTACTACCCACCATGCCCGTGTTGAGGAGTATGATGGAAAATTTGATTTTGTGGTGAGCCGTGCTGTAACCCAGTTTCCCCGCTTCGTAAACTGGGTAAAGGAGAATATTCACACCCATTATAGAAACGAACTGAATAACGGTATCCTTTATCTGAAAGGCGGGGATGTTACTTCAGCAATAAAGGATTTTCAGGACCGGATAAGGATTTTTTCCATTAATCGCTTATATGAAGAGGAATTCTTTCAGACCAAAAAGATACTCTATTTGCCATTTGAAATCCGTTAAATGCCGGACAAGTTTTAACC
>JBNJFN010000008.1:0-16957 GCA_051746885.1 Bacteroidota bacterium
GGTATGTGATGATGCTGCCCTGCTTCCCGCTTCCGAAGCACCTGCCTTAATGGCTCCGATTTTACAGCCTTTTTGGATGAGGGAAGCAGCATGTTTGAGAAGCATTTGAGGGTCTTGTATGTTCTCAATATAGAGGATTTTGATTTTTGCGCTCTTTTCAGGATTAAAGTTTTCATCCATGTATTTTAGGATTTCTTCCACACCCATTTGCGCGCTATTACCCACTGAGTATATATTTGAGAATTTAAGCCCCTTGGGTATGCCCGATTCCATAATAAAAACAGCTGTAGCACCTGAACCCGATATGAAATCTACACCCTGAGGGTCTGGTTTCGGAATTGGGGTGGTAAAAACACCATTATAATTTTGATTGAGAACACCAATGCAATTCGGCCCGATCAGGGCACCGTTGACGCTATTGACAATATCCCTTACTTCTTTTTCAAGGCGCGCTCCTGCTTCGCTTTCCTCACTAAATCCTGCCGAGAGTATGATGAATGCCCGGGTTCCTTTTTCGTTTGCCAATAAACGCGTAATATCCGGGCAGAGCTTTGCTGCTACCGCAATAATCGCCAGATCAACTTGCGGTAGCTCTTCGGCATTTCTGTATGATTTTATGCCCTGTACCTCTTCTTCTTTCGGATTGGAAACATATAGTTCGCCCCTAAAATCACCATCCAGAATGTTTTTTAGAACCTTGCCTCCGGGCTTTTGTATATCGTTTGACCCACCTACAACAACAATGCTCCCGGGATTGATTAACTGATCATTGATCATAGCTGGAAATTTTCATTATAAGTATCACAAATGTAATAAAATGAAAAAAGAAAATTCATCCTGACCTGGAGGGACGATTTGGTTTTTTAATTTTTGCACCCGTATAACCTCAGGATTGATTCATAAAATTTGAACAATAACAGATTCCAAATGTTTGTCCGAAACAATTAAGATAAATTTTTCAAAATAAAGACCTGCTCATTTTACAAAGAAATTTAATTCAACCTTGATTAGGAGAGGGAAAGCATATATACTTGAGCCATTTTGTTTTCATCAAATAATGGAGTTTATTTCTTTTTTCTGATATTGTTTACTAGTTTTGCTCCGCGATTTTTTATGTTGAATCTGATAAAATATAATTGGAAGCTTTATGAATAGAGTTTTATTAGCCACTGCTGGAGGTGATTGCCCGGGTCTTAATGCTGTGATAAGGGCTGTGGTAAAACGGGCCTCAAAAGAACGTGACTGGGAAGTATTAGGAAGTGTGCAGGCATTTAATGGTATTTTGTGGGAACCCAGTGAAGTAAAAGTGTTGGATGAACACACTGTCTCGGGGATTCATTTCAAAGGAGGCACTATCCTGGAAACCACAAATAAAGGTGGTCCTTTTGCCTGGCCGGTTAAGAATACCGACGGGAGTTGGAGTGCAGTAGATCGTTCGGATGAAATGGTACGCAAATTACAATATATGGGGATAGATGCCGTGATCAACATTGGTGGTGACGGTTCACAAAGAATATCCCAGGCCCTGACTGAAAAAGGGTTGAATGTTATTGGAGTTCCGAAAACCATTGATAATGACCTTGCTGTAACGGATTCAACCTTTGGGTATCAGACTGCAGTACAGATTGCCACTGAATCAGTAGATAAGCTGGTTACTACTGCTGCAAGTCATAACCGTATCTTTGTGCTGGAAGTCATGGGTCGTGATACAGGCTGGATTGCTTTGAATTCTTCTGTTGCTGGTGGTGCTGAAATTTGCCTGATCCCTGAAATCCCCTATGATGTGGATAAGGTAATGGAAAGAATCTATTCCAGGTTCAGAAAAGACCGGGGTTTTGTTATTATTGTGATTGCCGAAGGGGCCAGACCCAAACACGGCGACAAGTCCAAAGAAGAAGTTAAAGAAGTTGGTTATGGCAATGTGAAGTATAGCGGAGCTGCCGCAAGATTGGTTGATGAATTGAAGGAAGCCGGATGTCCTTATGACATTAGAAGTACTGTACTGGGGCATTTACAAAGAGGTGGAGTACCCCTGGCTTATGACAGAATATTGGCAACACAATTCGGAGTGAAAGCATTCGAAATGGTATTGGAAGAAGAGTTCGGGAAGATGGTTGCTTATCAGCATCCCAACATTACCTCTGTTCCCTTGGAAGATGTCGTCAGTCAGCATAAGTATGTGGATTCAGATTCTGATTTGGTTAAAAACGCTAAAGGAGTTGGAATAAGCTTTGGCGAATAAAATCATTTCGGGAAAGGAACAATGAAAGGGCTGTGTCAAAATAAATGAATTTAAACTTTGTTAATTACCCGATTACAAACCCGAAACTTTCGGGTTTGTGATCGGGTAATTACTTTAATTTTCCAGATTTCTAGTCTCTCCTTTTTTGTCATTTACTGATCAAGGAAAAATTTGGTTATCAGTACTCCTGTGGAGATGCCTCCCCCTATAATGATTCCGGTATTGGGCTTTGAAAAATAACCCTCCCCACTTTTTTGCCCATTTAGGTATGCAAACGTGGATGTGGCCAGTAATAAGCCACCGGCTACATATAGTATGGTAAAATCAGTCCCTCGCCGGAAATTGAAAACAGGAGGATTATTTTGGTTGCTGTTCAGGTGAACCAACTGATGTTTAAATTGTTGATAATTACTGGGTAATAATTCTGCAGTAATTTTGTTATGACCATGATAGCCTGTATTTTCAGGGAAACCGTTTTTTGCTCCCATACTGATGTTTCCAAAGAAAAGAATCAGCAAAATAATTAACCCGTAATATTTCATTATAATCCGAATTTTAATGCTCCAAAAATAATGAATCTCATAGCAGATATTATAATAATTTTGATAAAGGACGATATTTCATAGATTAGAACACCAAATTTGTAAACTGAATAAAAATGGGGATAAGATGAGAAATTTTTTTTTGATTAATTGAAAGCAGTTTTTTTTGATTAATTTCGTAAAATAGATGGAGTTTGATCCGGGAAGGTACTTAACTACAATTTGTTAACGGCCTTTTCAAATGTATTTCTGTAAAACGGCCCCAGTATATTAAAGGAAGTTTTTCAGATATTTGATTTTTGACGAATCATACTATAGAAAGCGATAATGATCAAAGGAAAAGCAACCCAAAACGATAACCATTCAGAGAAACCTGTCAATTGGCAAGATAAAACGATTCTTATTGTTGAAGATGATCCTTTGAGTATACGGTTTTTGAATACTGTATTAAAAGAAACAGGGGCCAATCTGATGGTTGCGAATAGTGGCAGGGAAGCTTTGGATGCTGTGATGCAGCATGAACACCTGGATTTAATATTAATGGATGTTCAACTGCCCGTTATGAGCGGGCATGAAGTTACTATGAAGATAAGGGAATATGGCAGCAATATTCCTATAATTGCCCAAACAGCACATGCTATGTCAGAAGATAGGGCGAAGTGCCTTCAAAGCGGATGTTCAGATTATATTACTAAGCCCATTGATATAGAACTTCTGATTGAAAAAATTAGCAAATACCTCCAAAAATAGATGAACTGGAACAGCGCTCGGATTGGCCTTCTTTTGCTTGTCCTCATGATGACGGGAAGTATTTCCTGTGAAAATGAGAGAACCTCGCCAAAGCTCTTAGATTTTCTGGAGGGAGAGTGGCAGGTTGATGAGAATAGTGATCTACATGGCAAAAAAGCCTACCCGGTAACCATCTCCCTTTTGGGCCAGGACAGTTCGAGAATTTTCATCTCCAATTTTTATCAGCTCGATGGCGAGGTTGAAGCAAATTTGGACGATCAAGAGATCAGTCTTGTTGAAGATCAAGAGGTCAATATGATCAACACCTCCTATACCATTGTATCCGGGAGTGGAAGGGTGTCGGATAACTATAAGTATATCAAATGGGATTATAAGGTGGAAAACGGTAGCGGAGAGGTTGATGATGTAACGGCCACCTATACAAAGGAATAAAACAAATATGGGTATGAGTTGCTGAATTAGCGGAATAGCCGGTTTACTAATATTTTAATTTTTCAATCCAGGTGAAATGTTGCCTTAATTCATTTTCCGCAGTGGGTTTTTTTTTGAATATACCATATATGGCCGATCCGCTGCCGGAAAGAGAGGTGAATACAGCTCCCATTTCACTCAATTTCTGTTTTATCTGTTTCAATAAGGGGTATGCTTTCAGAATATGGTTTTCAAAATCATTTGTAACCTGATCATTCCAGTTTTCAATCGGTTCATTTAATACAACCTCTTTTAGTGGTTTCTCTCTTTTACGCGGTTTGATGCCCTTGTAGGCCGTTTGGGTGTCAATTTGTATGGCGGGTACTACCAAAAGGAGATAAAGCCCTTTTATTGACAAATGGATCGGCTCCGTTTTGTTCCCTTTTTCCCGGGCAATAGAAGGTTTGTTATCAATAAAGAAAGGGCAGTCACTCCCAATTTGTTCAGCCATATCCTTTAGCGCATCATTCCTGATATTTAACTGGAATAATTGGTTCAATGCTTTGAGGGTAAAAGAGGCATCGGATGATCCTCCACCCAGTCCTGCGCCGTAAGGTATGATTTTATGCAGGTGAAAATTGATTTCCGGTATGGAATGGTGTTGTTGAATTAGCTGATAGGCCCGGTAGCAAAGATTTTGCTCTGTCATCACGGGGAGTCGGATTCCCGTATTGTTGAATATCCTTTGATTTGCTTTTCGTTTTTGAATTTCCAGAATATCTGTTAATGAGAGCGGATAGAAAATGGTTTCCAGGTTGTGGTATCCATCATTGCGTTTATCGGTTATATAGAGACCTATATTGATTTTTGCGTTGGGAAAAAATATCATACCAAGAAGTTTTTTAATCTATTTTTTTCTTAACAAGCTGTTAACATTTGTGGTTAATAATCATTTGATAATATAATTGGTTCAGATTATATAAAAAGGATTATCTGTTATTATCTTTGGGATCCCAAAATTTTTATGTGCCATGGCTGAGAACAAAAATAAAGGTTACAAATCAAATTTCATAGAGGAAGCTTTGGATTATGGGAAAAAGCCTCCCCAGGCAGTTGATCTCGAAGAGGCTGTCCTGGGAGCGATCATGCTGGAAAAAGATGCAATTGTTTCGGTAATGGACATTCTGGCGCCTGAAAGTTTCTATAAGGAGGCCCATCAGAAAATTTACCGCGCCATTCTGGATCTTTCTCAAAATATGCAGCCCATTGACATATTAACGGTAACTGAGGAGTTAAGGAAAAAGGAGGAGCTTGAAGAAGTGGGCGGACCGGTTTATATTACTCAGCTTACCAGTAAAGTGGCAACTGCTGCACATATTGAATACCATGCCCGCATCATTGCCCAAAAGTATATACAACGTGAGTTGATACGGGTAGCCAGTGACATTCAGTCGAAAGCTTACGATGATTCGGTGGATGTAAACGATTTGATCGATTTTTCAGAATCACAGCTTTTTCAGGTTACCGAATCGAATATTAAAAAAGAAACCTCCAAACTAAATGTGCTGATACAGCAAGCTATTGACCAGATAGAGGAGGCTTCAAAGAAAGAAGATGGGTTGAGCGGAGTACCTTCCGGGTTTACCAAGCTGGACCGTGTGACCTCCGGATGGCAAAATTCGGATTTGGTAATTGTTGCCGCCAGGCCTTCGATGGGGAAAACTGCCTTTACTCTGACTATGGCAAGGAATATGGCTGTGGAACACAACAGGTCTGTGGGGATATTTTCTCTGGAAATGAGTTCTCTGCAGTTGGTAAATCGTTTGATCATCAGTGAAACAGAATTGTCTTCTGAAAAAATTCGCAATGGCAATCTTACCCATAAGGAATGGGACCAGTTGGAGCATAAAATCAAAAGTTTGGTAAATGCACCGATTTATATTGACGATACTCCGGCTATTTCCATTTTTGAGCTTCGTTCTAAGTGCCGGCGCTTGAAAGATCAATACAATGTGGAGGCAATTTTTGTGGACTATCTTCAATTGATGAGCGGTCCGTCCGATCAGCGTGGAAACAGGGAGCAGGAAGTAAGTGTTATATCCCGTTCATTAAAGGGAATTTCCAAGGAGCTGGATATTCCCATCATAGCTTTATCCCAGCTAAACCGGTCGGTAGAATTACGCTCGGGGGAAAAACGCCCACAGCTCTCTGATTTACGTGAATCCGGAGCCATTGAACAAGATGCGGATATGGTGTTGTTTATCCATCGGCCTGAAAGATATGGAATAACAGAAGATGCTTACGGAAATTCACTGATTGGTATTGCTGAGATCATTCTGGCCAAGCACCGAAATGGTGCTCTGGCTGATATACACCTTAAATTCAGAGAAGAACTGGCCAAATTTGAAGAGCTTAGTGAAGATTCCCTGGGCAATATCGAAGAGGACGACAATTCAGGGTCTATGATCATTGGTTCGAGAATGAACGAAGAGGACAGTGAACAGGGTAATAATGAAGAATCCTCCGGCCTGAACAGTAATACCGGCTTTGATGAGGAGGCACCTTTTTAGTAAATTAGAAAATGGTTTTCAGTTCTTTTAACGAGCGGATCTCAAAAGTAGGTTCTATGTAATGGCTTTTGCCGTCGGGATTGAAGAAAATCTGATCCAGCCCTATATCCCGTGCCCCTTTAATATCCCCCTCAATATCGTCACCAACCATGATGGCTTCTTCTATGCTGGCATTGGCCTGTTTTAAGGCATACCGGAAAATTTGTTCATGAGGTTTTTGAACTCCGGCCATTTCGGAAGTTATGATCTTTTCAAAGTATTTTCGAAGATCGCTGTTCTCGATTTTTTTAAGTTGGACATCATGAAAACCATTGGTGATAATATAAAGAAAATATTTGCTCTGTAAATAAGACAACACATCATGAGAATGGGGGAGAAGGTGAGTTTTGCGGGCACTGATGTTCATATAATCTTCTCCAAGCTGTTTGGCCAGCTTTAGGTCGTCTTTTCCAAATTCCATCAGGGTAAGATGAAATCTGGTATACTTGAGATCTTTTTTTTTGATCCCGCCGTCACGGTATTTTTCCCATAGTTGGGCATTGTGTTTTTTGTATACCGAAAGGAAAGTTTCAAAATCCTGAAAGATGCAGGATAAATTATGATGGGCAAAGATCTCCTGAAATGCTTCCATTGCATTGGTTTCAAAATCCCAGATGGTTCGGTCCAGATCAAAAAATATATGTTTGTAGCTGCGCATTTTTTACTTGCTTTATTAATGAGCCGCAAATTTATAATTTATTTCATACAGTATCCATTCGCAGAAAGGAAATTATTTCTCTTGTTAACAGGCTTTTCTATGGATGTAAGAAACCTTCCTGAATTTACAATTTATAGGGTAGGAATGACTGGCGATTATAAAGCACCACCTTCATTCATAGGTAATTTATAATCTTTTCGAGTGCCATTCCCCTTGATCCTTTGATTAGAATGGTAAAGTTTTTCAACGGATTTTTTCCCAACCATTCAATAAAATCCTGGGGAGTGTGAAAAGTGGAATGATTGTTTCCGGCATTCGCACTAAAAACGGGTCCGATATAAAATACAGCGGAGAATGAATACCTGTTCACCAAAGCGATGATGTTTTGATGTTCTTCATTGCTGAATTCACCGAGTTCAAACATATCACCTAAAATAAGGGCTTTGTTTTTTCTTTGAAGTTTGGAGAAATTGTCGATGGCCGCTTTCATACTTGTAGGGTTGGCATTGTAAGCATCAAGGATAATTTCGTTTGAAGCTTTTTGAATTACCTGCGACCGGTTATTGTCAGGCATATAAGTGGCTATGGCATCGGATATTTGTTCTGCGGGAACCTTAAAATATTTACCAACACAAGCTCCGGCCAGAAGGTTTTCAAAATTATAGTGTCCGATCAGTTTTGATTGGATAAGCGAAAGACCTTTTACGCGGAGGGTGATATAGGGATCTGAACTCACGATTTCGCCTCTACAATAAGCATTATCGGCGGTGCCATAGTCAATCTTTCTGCAAGTTTTATCTTTTAATAGATCCTTCAGCAGTTCATTGTCTGAATTATAAAATAAAGTTCCGTTATGGGAAGCCACGTATTCATACATTTCATTTTTCGTTTCGATCACTCCCTCGTATGATCCAAAACCTTCGAGATGGGCTTTTCCAATGTTGGTGATCAGTCCGAATTCGGGTTTGGCTATTTCACAAAGGAATTTGATCTCACCCGGGTGGTTGGCACCCATTTCAAGCACTGCTATGTGGTGGTCAGCATTCATTTTGAGCAATGTAAACGGCAAGCCGATGTGGTTGTTATAATTCTTTTCGGTAGCAATGGTATTGTATTTTCTGGACAGTATTTGCTTAATAAGCTCTTTGGTGGTAGTTTTTCCATTGGTTCCGGTAATTCCAATAACCTGAACGTTTAGCTGTCCCCTGTGGTAAGCAGCAAGTTGCTGCATGGTTTGGAGTACATCATTTACCAGTATATATCGGTCATCCCGGGCATACTGTTTTTCGTCAACAAGGGCATATCGGGCTCCTTTGTTGAGGGCTTCTTCAGCAAACCGGTTACCATTGAAGTTTTCTCCTTTTAAGGCAAAGAAAAGGGATTGGGGTGGTACATCTCTACTGTCCATGGTTACAGTGGAACAGGACAGGAATCGTTTATATATTTTCGTTAAGTTCATACTCTTTGCCACAAATTAAAGAAAAAAAACCCCATTTTCGATAAAATGAGGTCTTCTTATTTTAGCCTGGATCATTCGTAAATAATCCAGATTGGATTGTGCCTTAAATTATTACTCATTAACTCCTTCCGGGCTTCCAACGTGGGTCATGGCACAACGGAAGCCCAGATGGTTGGCGGACTTATTTTGATCCATAAAGCGGCGTTCGGCCGGATTCAACCAGTAAGCTCTGTCTTTCCATGATCCTCCTTTGTAAACTCTTGACTCGTCGGAGATAAGTGAACTCTCTTCTCTGTACATTTGCTGTGTGCTGTTTTCTTCTCCGTTTTCTTCACTGTCATAATCAATCCTTGATCGCTGGTCTCCTTCACGGTAATTTCTGTAATCTCCTTTAGAATAATTTTCTCTTCCTGCTGCATCTTCTTCTGAAATGGTATCTCTCGGGAGTCTGCCAAGCTCGTTTCTTGGCGCGAGACTTCCATCTTCGTTTTTTTCATATTCAGTAAACACATTGCCCCTAAACGGACTGAAATCATTCGCAATTTCATGGGTTGAAGGTCGGTAAACATCTTGTACCCATTCGTTAACGTTCCCTGCCATACAATAAAGTCCGTAGTCGTTAGGCCAGTAGGAGTTTACGGGAGCTGTAATACTGGCGTTGTCATTTAGGTCACCTGCAACACCCATCATGTCACCTTTGCCACGCTTGAAGTTTGCCATCATCTTGCCTCTGTTCTTTTTCTCAGAATTTCTTACATTGTGGCCATCCCAGGGATACATTCTTCTCTGATAGACGTTTTCTTCATAGGTGTTGCCGATATAGCCCAAAGCTGCATATTCCCATTCGGCTTCTGTTGGGAGCCTGTATTGGGGAAGGAGTATACCATCCGACATTCTAACCCTTCTTGTTTCTTCCTCGGGATCGATTGAAGGAAGATTTTCATTGACTGTCCCTTCATATTTACCGGCCAGATAAGCTTCAGTATTAAAGTTCTCCTGACCGATCTGCTCAGTATCCATTTCCAGAATACCTTCTTCCACGAGCCTCCTCTCATTAACGCGATCGGTTCTCCAAACGCAATAGTCGGTGGCTTGTACCCAGCTTACACCAACAACCGGATAATTGTTATAGGACGGATGTCGAAAATAATAATCCACATACGGCTCATTATAAGCCATCTCATCTCTCCAAACCAGGGTATCGGGTAAGGCATTTTCGTAAACTTCCGGATTGTCGACGAAAACTCTTTGCAGCCAGTTGAGATATTCTCTGTAATCTACATTTCTGATTTCGGTCTGGTCCATGTAAAACGAGTTTACTGTAACCTTTCTGGGCTCATTATCCCATGTGTACATCATATCTTCCTGGGTCCTGCCCATAGTGAAGGTACCACCTTCTATATGCACAAGGCCGGGTCCGGGTTCCTGTTCATGTTCTGTTACTACTTCGAAGCCGCCGTTTTCGGGATCGTTATAATTCCATCCCGTGGTGGGCGATACACCTCCAAGTCCATCACCTTGGGAACCGCAACCAGCAAGAAAAAGTATGCCTAACATACTTAGAAGAACAAAAGATTGAATATTAAGAGCTAATTTCATAATTCAGGCAATTTTTATTTTGACTTCAAATATATAAATTTTTTATAATAGATTTAATCCGTATCCTTTAAACCAATGATATTATATATCAGCTAATAATTTAAACAGCATTGTATAAAAATTATTGCTTGTTTACCCCCTTTATACTAAAATTTAATGATAAGGTTACTTCATGAGCCCCAGAAAATACTGATATTTTTTTATAATTCAGAAAGCCAGCATCATAGCTATAGCTAATATCAAGATCTTCATATTTTAGACCGATCTGAAATGTTGGGGTGACAAACTGGAATCTGGAGTTGTGTCTGATGAATCCACCAAGCATAAAACGGCTATATTTCAGATATGTCCCGTATTGAAATAGATTGGTATTGTGTTGCCGGGAGAAATAAAAGGTAGGGATGAGTAAAGTAGATGCCCGGTAGGTATCTAATTGATTTAGAAAGATCTCAATATCGAAATACCCGGAGATTTTTCTTCTGATTTTATTTTCCTTATTTAATAAAGCGGTGGGTTTATTCAGGTGATGGATGGCCAAGCCTACTGTAAAATCCCTGTAATGACGCTGGTAGTCATTAATCTGTCTCAATATCACGCCTGTGTTGAATTCAAGGTAATCTGAAGACCGGTAAATGGATCCAGTCGGGGGAGTGCCGGTTAATTCCCATCTATTTTTATCGAACATGTTCGGAAAAGTCAAATCTTTGGGCTGCAGGGAATACATTGCATATTTCATCTCCAAAGCCGGGGTAAGATAAAGATTCTTTTCCAATCGGATTCTGTAAGAATACATTCCACTGATGTAAGTACGTTTTATGGCGCCGTTTCCCTGGTTATCTCTGATAAACTGTAAACCCAGCCCCCCGTTGATAAAATCAAAGAACTGGTTATAAGAGGCCTTATAGGTTAAATAATTGCCGAAACTTGCCGGACTTAAATTTCTGTGACTTATCGTTAGATTAGAGATTTTCTCGCTTCCTGCAAACCCTGGATTGATAAATAATCGCGAATGATTCAAATGGGAAAAATTAATATCCTGAGACCGGGCATGGGAATAAATTCCGGTAATGATAATGATTAGGATAATTTTTTTCATGGAGGAAAATTAAATTGAAATCCCAAAAATACATGGGAATTTCAAAATATAAATGCATTGGTTCCGTTTAAATAATTTTAACGTTTTCAAATCCGTCATTATTTTTTGAATTGTCTTTTTCATGAAAAGCATCTGTTCGATTATCCTTTTTTGTTATGTTTTGATTCCGCTTACATCCCAATCTCAAACAAATATATTAGAAAGAAAACTGGAATGGCGTGATTTCAGGAAATATCATCAATATCTCGACAGGGATAACATTATCTCCGGTGAATATATGCATTTTGAAGATGCCAGATATTTTGACAGCCAGACTCTTTTACCATCTTATTATGAAATCATTCCTTTAAACAAGGCTCAAGAACATTCAATAAAGCTGGTTGATAAAAAATTTGAGCCACTTTCTTCAGAATCTGTCTTGAATGAAACAGCAAAAAATGCCCTCCAAGATACAATACAGGTTGAAACCAATTTACAGTTTGACCGTAATAAACCCTATCTGCAACTGCATTTGGTTCCTTTAAGAAGAAATCCGGTTACAGGTAATGTAGAGAAATTGGTGGATTTTGACATTTCTCTGGAACGAAAAAGCAATGCTTTGAGAAGCTCTGAGATATCTACAAAAGAGGAAATAGCACCCTCATTGCTGGCCCACGGCAAATGGGTGAAGTTGCGCCTGGATAAAGACGGCATATATAAAATTAGTTATTCGAAACTTAAAGATCTGGGATTTGATAGTCCTGAGAACATAAGTATTTATGGGAATTCATGTGGGTTATTAAATATAGATAATGATACAACAAAAGAATACAGGCTTGAACGGGTTCCGGTGCGTTTTGTAAAAGGATCTGACGGGGTATTCAATAAGGGCGATTACATCTTATTTTACGGAAGAGACCCACATGTATGGCAATATAACCGGAATAAGGAAATGTTTCTCAGAAAAAGCCATGCTTATAGTAAATTTGGATACTATTTCATTACCGGTAATTCTTCCGAAACGGGAACCCTTACTGACCTGAGATCTCCTTCAGGTGATCCGGATGAAGAGGTCAGGTCGTTTACTGATTATGCGCATCATGAAAAAAGGAACAGAAACCTGATTGAATCTGGCCGGGAATGGGTTGGAGAATATTTTGATGTAAACCTGAAGCATGAGTTGAGCTTTGAATTTCCGAATATTATATCGGATAGCCCTGTTAAAATCAGAGGAGATTTTGTATCCCGTTCCTCCCATAAAAGCCGGTTTACTGTTGCTTCAGAGTCCCGTAAAGTCTTATCTGTGGAAATCCCTTCTGTGAATTATAATTATACAGGATATTTTGCCCGTTCGAAATCGGGATATGGAGAATATCTGCCTGAATCGGAGGAGCTGTCTCCGGAGGTTATTTATGACAAAGGCACTGCTTCAGCCGAGGGATGGCTGAACCATATTACGGTAAATGCCGTAAGGGAATTAAATATGACAGGTAACCAGATGCATTTCAGATACAGGAGCCCGGGAGGGTCCAGGGTGGTTGAGTTCAATCTGGGCAATGCACCGGAAAATATTGAGATTTGGGAAGTGACCACGGACAGGGAAATCCGCAGGATTGACAACATTCAAAGAGAAGACGGCATGGCAACGTTTAAAATCCAGTCAGATACAGCATATCGTGAATTTGTCGCTTTTAATCATAAAGAATATTATGAACCGGAAATAGTAGGAGAGATCGATAACCAAAATTTACACGGACTTGGTCCACAGGATATGCTTATAGTAACAAAAGACCGTTATACTGCTGAGGCACAAGAACTGGCGGATATTCACCGAAGGAAGGATGATTTCAAAGTATCCGTCGTTACCGATGAACAGATTTATCATGAGTTTTCCTCCGGCAAGTCTGATCCCGCCGCAATCCGAAATTTTGTAAGGACGATCTACAATAAATCAGTCCCCGGCGATTCACTGAAATACCTGTTGCTATTCGGCGACGGATCATACGACAACAAAAACTCGACGGATAGTCCTTATCTGATGACCTATCAGTCGAAGGAATCGTTTAACTATTCCAGGAGTTTTGTGTCGGATGATTTTTTTGGTTTGCTCGATTCGGAGGATAATATTGAGGATAGCCCTTCGGGACTGATTGATATTGGGATAGGGCGTTTCCCGGTTAAAAATAGTGAAGAAGCCCGCAATGCGGTGAATAAGGTGGAAAGATACCTCGATTCGGATAATTGGGGAGCATGGCTGAATAAAGTGTGTTTTCTGGCCGATGATCAGGATAACAATTTGCACATGCGTGATGCTGATAAACTTGCCAAATTTGTGAATGGGAATTATCCCATGTTCAATATCAATAAAATTTATTTCGATTCCTACAAGCAGCAAAATTCAGCTACAGGATCGGTATATCCCGGCGTCTCCAGAGAGGTAAATGAAAGCATAAATAATGGGATACTTTTGTTTAATTATACCGGCCACGGCGGGGAAGATCACCTTGCCCATGAACGGGTATTGACTAAAGAGGACATTGAAGAATGGAACAATCCTGAAAAAATGCCGCTGTTCATGACAGCCACCTGTGAGTTTACCCGCTTTGATGACCCGGATTATGTGTCTGCGGGTGAAGAAGTGTTTTTAAAACCCAATGGTGGAAGCATTGCCCTTTTTTCAACCACACGCCTTGTTTATGCAAGCCTGAACTATGATCTGAACCGAACCTTCTATGATTATGTATTTAAGAAGAATCAGAAAGGCGAATCATTGCGTTTTGGGGATATTGTACGTCTCACCAAGAATTATACAGGTACCGCCAACAATAAAAGAAATTTTTCCCTTTTCGGCGATCCTGCCTTAAAAATGCCCACCGCGGATTATCGGGTTCGTACCGATTCCATCGTAACGAATGGTGCAGGAATTATAGATACCGTTAAGGCGCTGGATAAGATAACCGTTCACGGGAAAATAGTGGATTCCCGGGGACAGCAGATGGAGCGCTTTGATGGAAACGTCAATCTCAAATTGTTCGACAAATCCGAATCAAAAACTACTTTGAGCAATGATGGCGGGGAAGCTTTTAATTACCGGTCAAGGGATAACATTCTGTTTAGTGGAAACAGCAGGGTTAGTGAGGGGTCTTTCAAGAGCGACTTTATTGTGCCTAAAGAAGTGCTGCCTGAGGTTGACAAAGGAAAGCTCCTTTATTTTGGGAAAGATGGAAATTTGTTGGCCCGGGACTATTACAGTGATTTTTATGTAGGCGGATATGCGGAAAGAAAGTTGAATGACAATCAAGGGCCTGATATTGAAATTTATATGAACGACCAGGATTTTGTTCCGGGAGGAATCACCAATGAAGATCCGGAACTTTATGCCATACTGGAGGACAGCAGTGGTATTAACGTTTCCGGTGCCGGAATCGGACATGATCTTGTTATGGTTCTTGACAATAACCTCCAGGATAAACGCGTGCTTAACAGGTATTATAATGCTGAAAAGGATAGTTACCGAAAGGGCGAAGTGAGATACCAGATGAGCGGTCTGGAAAAGGGTCAGCACGAGCTGATGCTTAAAGCATGGGATATCAATGATAATTCTTCAACTGCGCGTATAGAGTTTACAGTAGCAGAAAGCGAGCAGTTGCAAATCAATAAGGTTTTGAATTATCCCAATCCTTTTACTGAAAATACAGCTTTTTATTTTGAACACAATCATCCGGGCACCAGCTTGAGTGTATTGATTCAAATTTTTACCATTTCAGGAAAATTGGTTAAAACCATTCAAAGACAGATTCAAACTGACGGATTTCGCGCAGGGCCGATCCACTGGAATGGAATGGACGATTTTGGCGATAAAATAGGGAAAGGCGTATACCTTTATAAAATCAAAATCCGTTCTGATGAGGGTGAATCCGCAGAAGAAATACAAAAATTGGTCATACTGAAATAGAAATTGTTTATTTCAGTTTATGAGATAATGAAAATAATATATTTGTCAATCGAAAATACTTTAAATATGAATAGAAAAATGATTTTGAGCTTGGTATTTCTTTTAGTATTTGCCAATGTGACGTTTTCGCAGAATGATGGTCTCCCCACAGAAAGATTGATAGGCTCGGAAAATACCCTCAAGTATTCAGTACCTTTTCTAACCATTGCTCCTGACTCCCGGGCCGGAGCAATGGGTGATGCAGGTGTGGCTACCTCTCCCGATGTGAATTCCCTTCACTGGAATCCTTCCAAATATGCGTTTATTGATAAGGATATGGGAGTTTCGCTGTCCTATACGCCCTGGCTGAAAAATCTGGTGGATGATATCCATCTTGCTTATCTGACCGGCTATAAACGGCTGGACAGACAACAGGTAATTAGCGGGTCTCTTCTTTATTTTTCCCTGGGCAACATCATTTTCAGAAACGATTTTGGAGATTATGAAGGCCAGCATACACCCAATGAATTTGCCATCGATGCGGCTTACTCAAGAAGATTTAGTGAAAGGTTTTCAGGAGGGGTTGCTTTCCGGTATATCAGAAGCGATATTACCGGAGGTGCCTATATAGGAGGCAGCGAATCCAAAGCAGGCAACTCGGTGGCTGCAGATGTATCCATGTATTACCAAAACCCTGGTATTCAGATCCAGGATAAGGAGATGGATTTATCATTCGGTTTGAATATAAGGAATATCGGATCAAAGATTTCTTATACCACAGAAAGGGAAAATTTTATTCCGACTACAATGAAGCTGGGAACAGCATTCAATTTTCATCTCGATGAATACAATTCATTAATGTTCACTACTGATTTGAGCAAAATGCTTGTACCGACACCTCCGGCTTATAGGGTGGATAGCCTGGGAGATCCCGTTACAGATGAAAATGGCGACCGGATCATTTTAAGGGGTATGGATCCCCAGGTTTCAGTTCCCCAGGGGATGATGCAGTCATTTTATGATGCCCCGGGAGGGCTTGAAGAAGAACTCCATGAGATCAAATATTCTTTTGGCCTGGAATACTGGTACCAGGATGTGTTTGCTGTGAGGTCGGGATATTTTCACGAGCATCAAAACAAAGGCAACAGAAAATATTTTACTCTGGGTATGGGCGTTAAACTGAACGTGTTTCAGGCCGACTTTGCCTATTTAATTCCCCGTCATCAGAATCATCCCCTGGCCAATACGGTACGTTTTACTCTAGTATTGGATTTCGCGGCATTGAGCAGGGATCAACAACAAGAGAATTGATGAAACTTCAAATAACAAGCATCAAATATCAAATACCTGCCCCGACGGCAGGCGGGGAATTCCCTGTCTCGCCTTCAGGCAGGCAATATTCAATTCTTAATGCTCAAAACCTTGAGATGTATGGTTTAGGTATTTGGATTATTGGTATTTGGTTATTGTTTGTTATTTGTTATTTGATATTTGTTATTTGGTCATTTCCCTAATTGAATTACAAACTATTTGAATTTGTGATGTTTTAAACATAGGTAAAATTTGAATAAGGTATGCGGATAGGTTTTGGTTATGATGTACACCGACTTGAAGAAGGGCATGAGCTCGTGATCGGGGGAGTGAACATTCCTCATGAAAAGGGATGTGTGGCCCACTC
>JBNJFN010000008.1:17057-19056 GCA_051746885.1 Bacteroidota bacterium
GATAGGTTTTGGTTATGATGTACACCGACTTGAAGAAGGGCATGAGCTCGTGATCGGGGGAGTGAACATTCCTCATGAAAAGGGATGTGTGGCCCACTCTGATGGTGATGTGCTGATTCATGCCATATGTGATGCCCTTTTGGGTGCTGCAAATTTGGGAGATATCGGCAAGCATTTCCCGGACAGCGATCCTGCATATAAAAACATTCCCAGTACACGGCTTTTGCAAAAAACAATGCAAATATTAAACGATGAAGGTTATCGCGTTATCAATATAGATACCACCATCTGTTTGCAACGACCTAAGCTCTCTTCCTATATTGACAAAATGAAAGCGCACCTTTCCGGTTTGGTAGAGGCGTCTGCCGTATCGGTGAAAGCTACTACCACTGAAAAATTGGGGTTTGTAGGAAGAGAAGAAGGTATTGCCGCATATGCAGTTGTGCTTATTGAATAAGGAGTAAAGATTTGAGCTCAGAGCCCGGGGCAAAAAGTTGAAAGGTTTCAACTTTTAAGTTTTGAAGTGTATAATTGTTATATGCTTACCAATGTGATTCATTTATAGTAAACTAAAATATCCACTTTATGAAAAAAGTTATGGTGCTGGGAGCATCTCCCAATAAACAACGTTTCTCCCATACTTGTGTGAAAAGCCTGATGCATTACGGATATGAAGTGATTCCTATAGGAGTGAGAAAGGGAGAAATTAACGGAAAGGAGATCATTCAAGGGAAACCTTCCGTAGAGGATCTTCATACGGTTACGCTTTATCTTGGCCCACGGAATCAGGAAGAATATTATGATTATATTCTCGGACAGAAACCCCAAAGAATTATTTTTAATCCGGGAGCTGAAAACCCTTATTTTGCTGAGCTAGCAGAAGAAAATGGCATTGAGGTGATTGAATACTGTACACTGGTTATGTTGAATTCAGGCAATTTTTGAAGCATGGAATTTCAGAATATCAAATCCCTTCAGGAGATGAAGGATATTATAGATAACCAGCCGGCATTGCTTGCTTACTTTTCTCACCAGAATTGCAATGTTTGTAAAGTATTGAAGCCTAAAGTGAGGAATTTGATTGAAAACAATTTTCCCCGTATCCCGTTGTATTATATCAATACGATAGAATATCCTGATGTAGCCGGACAATTTTCGGTATTTACCGTTCCAACTCTCCTGGTATTCTTTGAAGGAAAGGAATATATCAGGGAAGGCAGGTATGTAAACCTGGATAAATTTTATGACAGGCTGGAAAAGTTATATGGAATCTACTTTGGATAGCAGGTAGCAGATATCTCTAAAGTCTGAAAGTGAGTGAAAGTAAACATCAAACATCAAATTATTTGTTATCCCTGCCTGTCGGTCAGGCAGGCGTCAATTGCCGGACAAGTTTTGGGATTTGATATTTTATATACCGTATAGAAATACCGATGAACAGGAATTTTATAAAACACCCAGCAAAAATGTTAAGTATATGGCTTTGATCAAGAAGGTAAGAGGTATGACCCCCACATTTGGAGAGAATTGTTATCTGGCAGACAATGCTACTGTTATAGGTGATGTTACTATGGGAGATAACTGCAGCATTTGGTTTAACACCGTAGTGAGAGGAGATGTCAACAGCATCCGTATAGGGAATAAGGTTAATATTCAGGATGGGGCGGTCCTGCATTGTTCGTATCAGAAGAGTGTTATAGAGATAGGCGATAATGTATCCGTTGGGCATAATGTGATCATTCACGGAGCAAAGATCCACCATAATGTGATGGTGGGCATGGGTGTTACCGTAATGGATCATGTGGTGATCGGTGAGAACTCTATTATCGCAGCCGGAGCATTGGTATTGAGGAATACGGAAATTGAACCCAACAGTATTTATGCCGGTGTGCCGGCAAAATATGTCAAATCCGTTGATCCGGAGCAGACGAAGGAAATGATCCACAGAATAGCCGATAATTATCTTATGTATGCCGATTGGTATAAGCAGGATTCCTAA
>JBNJFN010000008.1:19156-21846 GCA_051746885.1 Bacteroidota bacterium
GAACTAAAGGATTAAAAACAGGAAGCAGTGGCCCGTAAAAAAACAAAAGAAAAGCAGGTAGAAACACCCCTGATGGAGCAGTATTACCGGATCAAGAAACAGCATCCGAATGCAATATTGCTTTTCAGGGTAGGGGATTTCTACGAAACTTTTGGCGAGGATGCCATTAAGGCCAGCGAGATATTGGGAATCACACTGACCAAGAGGGCGAACGGGTCGGCTTCCTATGTCGATCTGGCCGGAATACCTTATCATGCGATAGATACCTACTTGCCCAAGCTTGTCAGAGCAGGCCAGCGCGTGGCCATTTGCGAGCAACTGGAGGATCCGGGCAAAGCCAAAAAAATCGTGAAACGGGGTGTTACGGAGATGGTTACACCCGGAGTTTCCCTGGATGATAATGTGCTGGAGCATAAGGAGAATAACTTTCTGGCATCTGTACATCTGGATAAAGATTTAGCGGGAGTTGCTTTCCTGGATATATCCACAGGGGAGTTTCTTACCGCCGAAGGAAATTATGAGTATATAGATAAGCTTCTGAACAGCTTTCACCCTAAAGAGGTGTTGTTTGAAAGAGGGAAAGAACAGCAGTTCAGGGAAAAGTTCGGGGACCGGTTTTACACGTACAAGCTTGATGATTGGGTCTATACAGAGGATAATGCTACCGAGAGGCTCTTAAAGCATTTCAATACCACCACCCTCAAAGGATTTGGCGTAAGCAATCTCCCTTATGGGATTATTGCTGCCGGATCGGTGCTCCAGTACCTGGAAATAACACAACATGAAAACATCAAACACATCTCTTCATTATCCCGGATTGAAGAGGAGCATTATGTATGGCTGGATAAATTCACCATAAGGAATCTGGAGCTGTTTCATCCGGTTAGTGAAGAAGCCAGGACGCTGATAGATGTTCTTGACCGTACTGTTTCACCAATGGGCGGCCGGCTGTTGCGCCGTTGGGTTGCCTTACCTCTGAAAGAGATCCAATCCATCCGGGAACGCCAAAGCATCGTGGAATATATCCTTCAGAATTCTGATTTCAGAGAATTACTTGAAAGCCAGTTGCAGAAAATGGGTGATGTGGAGCGGATCGTCTCCAAGGTGGCTGCCGGCCGGGTAACTCCCCGTGAAATTTTACAGTTGAAAAATGCCCTGTATGCTATTGAGTCTGTCATGAATGCATGTGCTGAGGCAGAAAGTGAACCGCTTAAAAAGATCGGTGAACAGTTGAATCCCTGTCATTCCATTCGCGAAAAAATTGAAAGGGAAGTGAACCCTGAGGCACCTACCAATATTCATAAGGGCAACGTAATTAATAAAGGGGTGTCAGATGAATTGGATGAATTAAGAGAGATAGCCCATTCCAGCCGGGATTATCTTAAACAGCTTCAGCAAAGGGAAATCGAACGAACTGGGATTCCTTCCCTGAAGGTAAGTTATAACAGTGTATTTGGATATTATATCGAAGTGAGGAATACCCATAAGGATAAAGTCCCCACTGACTGGACCCGGAAACAAACTCTTGTCAATGCCGAGCGTTACATCACCGAGGAGTTAAAGGAATATGAAACCAAGATTCTGGGAGCGGAAGAGAAATCAACGGAACTGGAAGTCCAATTGTTTAACCAATTGATAGTGAATGTGGCCGATTATATTTCCGCAGTTCAGTTGAATGCCAATCTTATTGCCCGGCTTGACTGCCTGTTGTCATTTGCCAGGATTGCCGGTGAAAATCAATATTATAAACCGGAGATACAGGATTCGGAAATCATTGATATCAGGGAGGGACGCCATCCGGTTATTGAACAACAGTTACCCATTGATGAAGAGTATGTGGCCAACGATGTATATCTGGATAACGAAGACCAGCAGATCATGATCCTGACGGGGCCGAATATGGCAGGAAAGTCTGCATTGCTGCGTCAGACTGCTCTTATTGTCTTGCTGGCACAAATAGGAAGCTATGTGCCGGCAAAATCATCGAAAATTGGAACAGTGGACAAAATTTTCACCCGGGTTGGTGCCTCGGACAATATATCCATGGGAGAATCAACCTTTATGGTGGAAATGCATGAGGCTGCCAGCATACTGAATAACCTTTCGTCGCGGAGCCTGGTTCTGTTGGATGAAATAGGCCGCGGAACCAGCACTTATGATGGCATATCCATCGCATGGGCCATGGTGGAATATATTCATGAGCATCCCAAAGCCAGGGCAAAAACGCTTTTTGCTACTCATTACCATGAGATGAACGAAATGGAGAAATCGTTCAGCAGGGTAAAAAATTACAACATTACTGTGAAGGAGCTGGAGGACAAGGTTATTTTCATCAGAAAGCTTCAAAGGGGCGGCAGTGAGCACAGTTTCGGCATTCATGTTGCTCGCATGGCAGGAATGCCGAAAAGTGTGGTATCCCGGGCCAATGAGATACTAAAAGATCTTGAAAATTCTGAGAATAAGGGAACGGTTTCCAAACCCGTTGGAGAAATTGCCGGTCACAGGGCCGGCCTCCAAACCACCATTTTTCAGTTGGATGATCCGGTGCTTAAACAAATCCGGGATGAGATCAAAAACATTGACATCAATAACCTTACCCCCGTAGAAGCCCTTAACAAACTGAATGAGATCAAGCGATATATCGGCATGAAGTGACTTTCATTACTGAAGCAAATAATGCCATACTCTTC
>JBNJFN010000008.1:21946-26243 GCA_051746885.1 Bacteroidota bacterium
CCATACTCTTCTTTTACTTCCCGGGTAATAATTATGGTTCCATATACGCTTTTAAGAATGTCTAGAAGTTCAAGATGTTCCAGCGCAATTAAACAACTTGTATCACAAACTATGGTTTTATTCATTTATAAGTCCTTCAATATCCTCAGGTGTTTCTCCAAATATAGATATTCCATATTTCCCTACTTTTTCCAGAAACTCTCGTTTTGAAATTTCAGCCACTTCGGCAGCTTGACCGGAAGACAATATTCCTTTGCCGAATAACTGAGCTGCCAATTGCATCTTTACTTCTTTTTCATCCACAGAATCTGGTAATTGAATAGTTAAGCTCTTCATAATTTTCAGTTTCTTTCTTATTCAAACTTAATAATTCTTACTATATTATCAATTTTTCATAATAATGCTTACAGGATTGTTTCATGAACCATTTTGACCGGTGATTTGTTATACACATAAATTAATTTTATGAAAGGAACAGTCACATTTTTGTTTTTGATATTTTTAGTTATACAGGGATTTTCACAAAATGATACCATGAAATATAATGAGTTAACCAAAGCAGAGGAACGGGTGATCATCGATAAAGGAACCGAAAGGCCTTATACGGGTAGATTTTATGATCACTCCGAAGAGGGCATCTATACCTGCAAACGCTGTGGCGCTGAATTGTTCCGGTCGGAGGATAAATTCGATGCCCAGTGTGGATGGCCGAGTTTCGACGATGAAGTAGAAGGAGCAATTAAACGGGTAACCGATGCCGACGGCATGCGGACGGAAATTACCTGTGCCAATTGTGGGGCCCATCTGGGGCATGTATTCAAAGGTGAGGGATTTACACCCAAAAATACGAGGCATTGTGTGAATTCCATATCCCTTGAGTTCATGCCTGAATCAGAAAAGGATAAAAGTGAAGGGAAAAATGATTAGCTCATGCGGCTAGTCGCTTATCTTGCTGACCTGAAAAATTTCCTTGCGATCCCAGTTTCTCCAGTAAGGGAGTGATTTTTCCCGGACCGCTTCCCAGTATGCCTGGGAGGGAAAAGTGTGGTTATTTTTGGTTTCCTTGATTACTCCCTGAAGTTTCTTATAATACCGGGATTTTAACTGAATCTGAACGGTTCTGTCTTTGTATTGAAATTCGGCTTTTGGTAGAATGGCCTCATCGGTTATCTTGATATTCCCCTGTCCCGTAGTGGTTCCACAGGATACCTGTAAGCCGTCGTTTACGCAGCTTAAGGGAGGAGTGTGGCCACAATGGGAAGTGACTTGCAGATTACCCGGCATGGTGCGGAAATATTCCAGCGCCCGGATCCCCATCTTGGCACCGACAATTGAGTTTAATCCCAAATGGCTGTGTATCTCTTCCGTAAGCGTCACTGCCCTCCATTCCCTTATGCCATATTTATCAATGGTTTTTTTCATAAAACTCCTGATGTCGTTTCTGTAATAGCTTGAATCGACCGGAAAATCTTGAAAAACAATGCTGCTGAAATCGTTATAAGATCTGAGATGTTCAAGGTATTTGGCCTTTATATTCTTGTTATCCTTAACTCTGACCATGTAGTTTATTGATTCTGAATCATTGGTATCTATGGTGAATAATTCAGGATAATATAGATACATTGCTGTCAGGTCATCCCAAAGCTTAAAGTTTTCCTCCCGGATTTTCTCCTTCAGGGTATCTTTCGAATGGGAACTGTATATTTGCCGGGCATATGGAGTCTGTATTTTTCCGATCTCATCAAGAAATGATTCGGAGAAGCCGGGGGCATCTTCATTGGCCATAATCCTGAAAACAGGTATTGGCGTTTTTAGCAGGTAATCGCCCGACATGCAATCCATACTATAGTTTGTCCATGGTACTTCCGGCTGGCATTGGTCAAACCAGATGATTCTGCTGATTTGTTTCTTAATGGAAGGTTTCATTAAAATGGCATTGGCGATGTTTGTTAAAGGACCTGTACAGATGATTTCAACCGGTTTCTCTTCTGCTTCAATGATTTTAACCAGGAATTCCTTCACTTCCGTAGGTTCTTCATGGCTGATGGGTTCTTTTCCCCAATTGGTTTCTGTTGCTATTCCCCTCCATTCAGGGGCTTCATTTTTTGAAACGATGCCCTGGGAAGTTTTTATCCCCTGATGCCCATGAGCTTTCAGAAGGGAAATGATTTTCACATAGCCTTCCTCGGGTTCCAGTACTCCATCTTCGGAGGTTATGGCAAGTATCTCGGTTGACGGGGAAGAAAGCAGCAAATTGATCGCCCGGAGGTCGTCGGGAGCACAGTCCGTATCAATAATGACACGATGTTTGGTTGGCCCTTCTGCTGTAGAAAAGATGGGAATGGAGGTGAGTAGCAATATCAGAATAGTGAATTTTTTCATTGTGAATATGAATTGATTATTGAAAGTTAATTTTAAAACGAGCTTAGAAATTTAATTATTTCCCATGATTTGTGAATCTGCTGTTTAAACTGTGAAATATGTCAGAAAAGGTTTTTCATTATCTGGTTATCAAACAAAATAAATAAAAAAATATCCGCATACCTAAAAGTAAAGGTAAAAGTCGGCGGTAAGGGTTTTGTATTCAACGGTAAAATCATGTCTGCCACCTTTTTCTATTGTTAGATGATTCTTCCCGGGCTCCCTTTGATGCCGGCCAAATTCAAGCAACAGTCTTTTTGGATTTTTGCCGGGAGTTGGCTTTACATAGGTCTTTCTGGTACAGTACAATCCGCTCTCGCCGGCCAGTTCGATAAAAGAATGACCTTCCCGGTAAGGCAGTATTACACTTAACCGACCATTGGTTTTCAGAATTTTTAAGCTTCCCCGGATCAGATCATGCTGAGACAGTGTTTTGTTATGTCGTGCCTGGTTTCGGTCCTCTTCAGGCGTTGATAATGAATTGATAAAATACGGGGGATTGGAAACAATCAGGTCAAAATCATAGTTGGTGTACGAGACATACTCCTGAAAAGATATATGCTTCAGATAAATTCTATCTTTCCAGGCACAGTTGTTGATATTTTCCCTGGCCTGTTGGTAAGCCTTTTTCTCCGATTCAATGGCATGGATTTCTGCCGTAGAGCGCTGGGCCATCATAATCGCGATCAAACCGGTACCTGTACCGACATCCAGTATCCTTTCGGCGTGGTTGATGGAGGTCCATGCTCCAAGCAACACACCGTCGGTGCCAACCTTCATGGCAGTTTTTTCCTGATGTATCGTGAATTGTTTGAACCGAAAATAGTGATTCGCCAAAGTATTACTTTTTTAACAAAGATAGAATTATGCGATCACTTATAAAAATTTGTTTTCTCAATTGCCTGATGAATGATAACTGCTTTATATGCTTTGCACTTGTTTAATTTATCTGTATATTCGGCAATTAAACTTTAAGATCCTTTCGATGTTTTACTGTTCAAAAATTCAGAACCTATGACAAAGCAGAGTTCCTTTTTTATATTGATATTGATTTTTTCTTGTGGTCATATACGGGCTCAGAAATCTGATCTTTTTATGCCCAATGAATTACAACAGGCTTATAAAGCTGAAACCCGCTCATATACCGGAGCACCGGGAAAACATTATTTCCAGAATACGGCAAGTTATGATATAGATGCCCGGTTTGATCCTGAAACGGGAGTTCTGGAAGGTGAGGAAACCATCAGGTATTACAACAACAGCCCGGATACATTGGAACATATGGTGATCCGTGTTTATATGAATCTTTTTCAGGAAGGAGTACCGCGGGATTTCGATGTAGGGTCTTCCGATCTTCACGATGGCGTTGAAATCAATAATCTGACAATCAATGGACGAGAGATAAACAGTCAGGGTGGTCCCCAGTTGAACAGCGGCCGCGGCACGAATTATATGATCCAGCTCCTTAACCCCATTCATCCGGAAAATAAAGCCACCATCTCGCTTGAGTGGAAAGTGCAGTTGCCTGAGGAGGTAACCATCAGGATGGGCAAATACGGAGAGGGCAATTGGTTCGTGGCCTACTGGTATCCCAGGATTTCGGTTTATGATGATATTAGAGGGTGGGATACGCATAGCTTTACAGGTTCGGCCGAATTTTATAACGATTTCAGCAATTATGATGTAAAATTGACAATTCCCGGTGAAAACATGGTTTGGGCTACCGGTGAACTCCAGAAACCCGAACAGCATTATAAAAGCGGTGTTCTTGAAAGAATTGAAAAGGCCAGGGAAACCGATGAGGTGGTTTCGGTGGTTACCAGTGAGGATATTGAGAACGACAGGGTATTGAAAGATAAGAAGGAGCATACCTGGC
>JBNJFN010000009.1:0-26005 GCA_051746885.1 Bacteroidota bacterium
GCCATTCAGCTTGCTCAGCTCCTTCAGGAACACCTTATAATTCATTTCGCCCTGGCCGGGTCGCACTTCTTCCAGTTGCGGGGCGTAGGTATCTTCTCTCAGAACGATATCCTTGGCATGGCAACTTCTGACCCACTTCCCCAGTTTTCTGAAAGATTCCCGGATGAGGGCTCCGTTGTTGAAATATATCTTCGGGCTGGTGATCATGTTCATCGGATCGAGGTGAACAGCGAACCTTTTCCTGTCGATTGCCTTGATCAGGCGGAGGTAGGAGTCCGGAGAATAAGGAAAGGCCCACGGCATGGCTTCCAGGGCAAAATACGTTCCGGTGGGTTTTACCGCATCAATGATTTTCCGGGTGGTTTCGACCACCAGATCGAAGGTTTCGTCTGTGAGATTGTCCTTGTGGGGTCCTGCCCAGTGCTCTTTATTCCTTGAGCCGCTGATGTTCACGCAACATTTGGCTCCTATCTCATCGGCAAGCTGCAGGTTTCTGATGCATTTATCGAGGGCATCCTTCCGCTCTTTTTCATTGGGACTGATGGGATTGCTCCAGGCCCCCACCTCAGAGATGATGATGCCTGCATCATTTGCTGCCTTGGCATAGGCATTGATCTCTTTCTTCGGCGCATCTGCCTGAAGCGGGCAATAGGCCGCTCCATAGCCTTCCTCCTGCAGATAACCGATCCATTCTTCCGGGGATTGGTTATCCTTAAATAGGGGTCCTCCCAAAGGAATCTTAGGATCGTTATCTGAAGTCCGGCCCATTATTTTTCGGGGCAGCACAAATGTTGCAATGCTCCCTGTGGCTGCTGTTTTGATGAAACTTCTTCTTTTCATGGTTTTATAATGATATTTGAGACTGTTCTAGTAAGGCACTTTCTTCCCTGAGGTCTCCAACATGATCTTTGGTCATGATCTCAATGGTTTTACGGCTCAGGAGCCGATGGCCATTGTAGGTACCCTTATTAACCAGCATTTGGATAAACTTACCGTAATCATTTGCTGTGGAGAGTAAACCTGCTCCACCGGAGTAGTAACTCTGACCCCCTTTCAGGGGATAATCATAGGCTTCAACTTCGGAGGGGTGGTATCCTTCTTCTTCATCATCGGCATATACAGGAACCAGGCGGTCCGCCATATTTTTTTCCAGATAAAAATACGTATGATATGTTATATCGCCTTTCCTGGCAATAAAGGCTACCGAGCCGGGCAGCCATTCGTTTTCTATGTAACGATTCATCAGGGAATCGATCCGGGCAAGCCTTTGGGCGGACATCCCGACATTTTTAGGTTCCGTGGGAAGCAGCGTGCCTCTGGGGTGATCCTTGTCTCTCTGATCTTCTGTTTGCTGATTGCAGGAGAAGAACAAGACCATTAAAGTGAGTAAAATGATGATGTTTTTGACAGGTCTCATGATTATAAGGTTTTATTTACGGGTTTTTGGAAATATACAATTAATTTATGAAAGTTCAATATTTTGGATCATACGAAGGCGATAAGTCCGAAAGATATTTCTTAAAAAGGGTGTGGGATGAGATATATAGATCAAGTTGGAAGGGGTGCGTTCCCAATTTTTTCCAAAAGAGAAAATATATTCCATTCCTACGGAATTTTGTATAGTAGTCCAATTCTTATAATCCCGCCTATTCGCGGGACCTACAAATATGACATCCGGCATTCGCCGGATGTTGGTTTGCAGCCCATAAAAGAAAAGAAATCTTATCTAAAGGCAATTCTTAATCTAAAGCCGTAGGTCTGATATCTTTGTAGGCCCGGATGTAAATCCGGGTATCAAAATTAGCAGATAACCGAAATTCCGTAGGGATGAAATAAAAAAGGATAGTTTGGAAAAAATTGGGAATGCACCCGTTGGAAGTTTGAAGAAATTAGGAATGCACCCATAAAGAAAAAGGGGATGCCTCTTCAGAGACAGCCCCTTTAGCAATTTATGGACGGTTTTATTGTTATCTTGTTTTTTCAAGATAGCTAATGATTCTTTCGGCGATATTCTCCGGGACATACCCGAGTTTTTCATCCAACACATTGGCGGGTGCTGAATAGCCGAAATGTTCCATGCCGAATACTTCACCGTTCTGTCCGACCAGACCCTGCAGACTGGCGGGCAAGCCTGCCGTAACGCCAAATACAGGTTTGTCGTCGGGGATCACCTCTTTCTGGTAATCCTGGGATTGCTTTCTGAACAATCCCTCGGAAATGGCAGAAACGAGCCTTGCTTTGATGTCTTTTTCCTTTTCCAGGATCTGGGCTGCGTCATACATGGTGGAAACTTCTGAACCGTTGCCAACCAATATAACGTCGGGCTCATCGCCGGGTTCGTATACGATATAGGCGCCCTTCCTGGCTTCTTTGGCTACCGTGAGCCTGGACTCCCCATTGGCAGGAAGGTCTTTGATTTTCTGCCTGGATAATATCAGGCCGGTTGGTGAATCGAGGTTTTCGAGTGCCATCTGCCATGCCGTAACCGTTTCTGCTGAATCGGCAGGCCTTAGTGCCAGTATGCTGTTCCTTCCGGAATGATTTTTCAGTTGTTCCATCAACCGGATTTGGGCTTCCTGTTCCACAGGTTGATGGGTAGGCCCGTCTTCACCTACTCTGAATGAGTCGTGTGACCAGATATAGATTACCGGCAGTTCCATTAATGCGGCGAGGCGTACAGCCGGCTTCATATAATCGGAGAACACGAAAAAGGTACCACATGCGGGTATGACCCCACCATGAAGGGCCATTCCGTTCATCACTGCTGCCATGGTAAGCTCGGATACGCCTGTCTGCAGGAAGGCTCCGGAGAAGTCTCCTTTCTGAAATGCATGGGTTCCCTTGAGGAAACCGTCGGTTTTATCACTTCCGCTCAGGTCGGCGGAGGATACGATCAGATTTTCAATGTTGTTGACCAGCTTTGAAAGCACATAACCCGAGCTATTGCGTGTAGCATCGTTCCCGTCGGGTTGTAAAGTGTCGAAATCAAAACCGGAAACGTCCAATTCCAGAAATTTTTCCAGCTTCTCTGCCAGTTCGGGATTGTCTTTTTCCCATTGCTTCTGGAATTCCTTTCTTTTTTGGGCTTCCTTTCGCTTGTTGTCGGTGACTTTCTTATAGTATTCCGCAACCTCAGGGTATATCTCGAATGGATTTTCCGGGTCTCCTCCGAGTTTTTCAGCCGTCTTCTCAAAAGATGCTCCGGCTTTGCTCAGCGGCTTGCCATGGGTAGAGACCTTGTTTTCAAAGTTGTTCCCGTTTTCATCGACGGCTCCTTTGCCCATAACTGTTCTTCCAATGATCAGTGTGGGCTTTTCAGTTTCTTCATTTGCCTTTTTAAGCGCATCCCTTATCTGGTCGTGATCATGCCCGTCAATGGTGATCACGCGCCAGTGCCACGACTCATATCTTTTGGCAGTATCTTCGCAGGTTACTTCCTTGGTAAAAGTGGAAAGCTGAACATCGTTGGAATCGAGGAACATAACCAGGTTGCTCAGACCCAGAAAGCCTGCTATCCGGGCTGAACCGTGGGAGATTTCTTCCTGGATGCCTCCGTCGGAAACGTAGGTATAAATGGTATGATTCATCCAGTCGCCGAAACGGTGGCTAAGGAACTTTTCTGCTATGGCGGCTCCTACGGCAAAAGAATGTCCCATGCCCAGAGGTCCGGAAGTGTTTTCCACCCCTTTGGAAGGTTCAAGCTCAGGATGTCCCGGAGTGGGGCTTCCCCACTGCCGGAAATTCATTAACTCATCTTTTTTGAATGTTCCTACCAGATGGAGGATGGAATACAGCCCTGCCGACAGATGGCCGGGATCCAGGAAAAATCTGTCCCTGAATGGCCACGCCATGTCGTCGGGGTCGAAATTTAGAAACTCCGAATAGAGGATATGCATAAAATCCGCTCCTCCCATCGGACCACCGGGATGGCCCGATTTGGCCTTTTCTACCATGGCGGCGGATAAAACCCTAAGGTTGTTTGCAGCTTTCATTGAAACGTCTGAACTCATATATTTTTATGTTTTAAGGATTAATTTGCATGAACTGAGTATATCCCGCAAAATCCCCCCTCTTCAGAAAGAGATCAAGTTCTCCGGGAGTATCTGCAGTTAAATTGTTATACAATTAACAGGTGCAAGGATACAAAATATATCGTGTAAATAATAACGTTTTAAGTTAATTCCTCTTCAATAAACTGACCCAGTTTCAGATATTTTGCATACAGACTGCTGTATAGATTTGCTTTGTGGCTGTCGGGCTGATATTCCTTATCGAAGCCCTTACCCATCTTCTGTTGTGCTTCATCGAACGACTTATAGATGCCACCAACCACAGAAGCAGCCATAGCTGATCCCAGTGCTGTTGCTTGTTCAGATTTGGCCACTTTAATGGGCATATTCAGCACGTCGGAGAGCACCTGCATTACAAACGGAGATTTTTTTGCCACTCCACCCATGGCAATGATACCGTCGATACGGGCCCCTTCCTCTCTGAGACGTTCCACGATTGCTTTTGCTCCGTAGGCTGTGGATTCAACCAACGCTTTGAATACCCTGGGAGCATCCGATCCAAGGGTTAACCCGGTGATGGCTCCTTTGAGCTTCTGGTTGGCATCCGGGGTGCGGCGGCCGTTCAACCAGTCCACTGCCAGCAGGGTGGATTCTTCCACTGGTATCTTTTCTGCCTCACGGGTTAATTCCGGAATGATCTTTTCTGAAATCTCGTCGGAAAGTCTGCGCCGGGTTTCTTCATCAAGCGATTTGGTGTTCATCAGAATATTCTCCACCGGCCACATCAGCAGGTTTTTGAACCATGCATACACGTCACCGAATGCCGATTGACCGGCTTCCAGGCCTATCATATCCGGAATAATTGAGCCGTCCACCTGGCCGGCAATGCCTCTTAAACGGTGGTCCTGGATATCATCCTTTGGCGCTACCATCACATCACAGGTAGAGGTACCAATGATTTTAGTCAGGTAGTAAGGTTTTATTTCTCCTCCAATGGCTCCCAGATGGGCATCGAATGCTCCAACGCCCACCGCCACATCGGTGCTCAGGCCAAGCTTTTGCGCCCATTCTTCCGATAGGTTGCCGAATTTAATATCGCTGGTATAAGTTTCCTTGTATAATTTCTCTCTTAAGCCTTTTAGCAGGGGATCCAGTTTGGCCAGAAATTCTTCAGAAGGCAGGCCACCCCAGCTTTCGTGCCACATAGCTTTGTGGCCTGCTGCGCAGCGGCTCCTTTTAATCTGATGGGGATCGTTTACACCGGTGAGCAGGGCCGGAATCCAGTCACAAAGTTCTACCCAGGAATAGGCTGAATTTCTTACTTTGTCATCCTCCCTGAGCACATGCAGGATCTTCGCCCAGAACCACTCGCTGGAGTAAACCCCTCCTTCGTATTTGGTATAGTCTTCTCCTCCCCAGTTTTTGGCCAGATCATTGATCTCTTCCGCTTCTTTGACAGAGGTGTGGTCTTTCCACAGGATGAACATGGCGTTGGGGTTTTCTTCGAATTCTTTTTTCAGGGCGAGGGGAGTTGACTGCCTGTCAACGGCTACAGGAGTTGAGCCGGTCGTATCGGCAGTGATTGCCACCACATTTTCTGCAACACCTTCCGGCGCTTGTTTCAATGCTTCACGAACCGAGGATACCAGTCCTTCTTTATAGTCCATTGGATGGTGGCGGAATTTGGTTTTGGCAGCATCGCAGTACTTGCCTTCTTTCCACCGGGGATACTCAAAGACCGTGTTGGCCACTTCTTCACCGTTTCCGGTATTGACTATTATCGTGCGGACTGAATCGGTCCCGTAGTCTATTCCTATTGTATATTTGTCCATATCAATTGTATTTTAGAGTTTAATTTATTTCTGACCATAATAGGCGTTTTTTCCGTGTTTTCTTAAATAGTGCTTATCCAGCAGATATTGCTCAATGGGATTTTTGTTACCGAGCATTTCTGTACGGAAGGCCATTTTGGCTACTTCCTCCAGAACCACAGCATTATGTACGGCGTCATGGGCATCTTTACCCCATGTGAATGGGCCATGACCATTCACATTAACCGCAGGCATGACATCCGGATCCATGTTTTTAAAGGTTTCTGCAATGACCTTACCTGTATTGATTTCGTAGTCTTTGTCTACTTCTTGTTGTGTTAATTTGCGGGTGCAGGGTATGTCCCCATAAAAATGATCGGCATGGGTGGTGCCGTAAGCCGGAATGTTTTTGCCGGCCTGAGCCCAACTGGTGGCCCATTCGCTGTGCGTATGAACAATTCCGCCGATATTTTTGAATTCCCGGTATAACACAGTATGGGTTGGGGTATCGCTGGAAGGCTTCATGCGGCCTTCCCTGACATTTCCCTCCAGATCCACCACCACCATGTCATCCGGTTTCATTTCTTCATAGGAAACCCCGCTGGGTTTGATGACAAACATTCCTTTTTCCCGGTCTATGCCGCTTACATTTCCCCAGGTTAAGATGACCAGATGGTGTTTCACCAGATCCAGGTTGGCCTGACAGACCTGTTCTTTTAATTTCTCGAGCATAATACACCAGAGTTTTGATTAAATGCCTCTTGCAAGATGATAGTACATCTCATTCCATCTCAGTTCCTTTTTGAAATCCGGAATGGATGTATTTTCGTCAATCAACAGAAATTCAATACCGGCCATTTCGGCAAAATTTTCAAGGTATTCATCATCAATGGTCATACTAAAGGCAGTATGATGGGCGCCGCCGGCATGGATCCAGGCCTCCGCAGCCTTTTTAAGATCAGGTTCGGGCTCCCAGGGCACACGGGCTACCGGTAAGTTGGGCAATGACGGTATTTCCACCACATTTACCTTATTGGCTATCATACGGAATCGGTTGCCCATATCCATAACCGAAACGTTGATCCCCGGGCCCGTTGGAACGTTGAATACCAAACGGGCAGGATCATCTTTACCGCCTATGGAAAGGGGATGAACCTCAAGCGATGGTTTGTCTTTGCTTAATGTAGGACATACTTCCAGCATATGGGCACCCAGAACCTTCATGTTGCCGGGTTCCAGATGGTAAGTATAGTCCTCCATGAAAGAACTGCCGCCTTCCAGACCGCTTCCCATTACCTTGACCGCCCGCAGGAGGGCTGCTGTTTTCCAGTCGCCTTCCGCTCCAAAACCGTAACCTTCTGCCATCAGCCTTTGGACAGCCAGGCCTGGCAACTGGACCAGACCATGCAGGTCCTCAAAGTTTGTGGTGAATCCTTTAAAATCGCCATCCTCAAGAAAGGCTCTCATGCCGATCTCTATTCGGGCAGCTTCCTTCAGGGAGTTGTATTTATTTTTGTCGTCCCGGATGGAATTATCTATTTGATAGGTTGCTTGATATTCTTCCAGAAGCTTGTCCACCTCTTTATCTTCAACCTGGTTTACATAGCTGACCAGCTCACCAATGCCGTAGCCGGCCACATCGTATCCCATCTGCTGTTGAGCCGCCACCTTGTCTCCTTCTGTAACCGCTACATTACGCATATTATCCCCGAAACGGACAAATTTTGCACCCTGGGCATCGTGCCAAGCACATGCAGTACGAGACCATACTGCCAGTTTCCTGATCACTTCTTCGTCCTGCCAATGCCCCACAATGACTTTCCTGTTCTGGCGAAGCCTTGAGGCCATGAAACCGAATTCTCTGCCTCCATGGGCCGATTGGTTCAGGTTCATAAAGTCCATATCTATATCAGACCAGGGAATATCCCGGTTGTACTGTGTATGGAGATGGACATATGGTTTTTTGAGTAACTGCAGTCCTGCCATCCAGATTTTGGCAGGGGAGAATGTGTGCATCCACATGATCAGACCCACGCAATGGTTCGACTCATTTGCAGCCAGGCAAAGTTTTTTTATTGCCTCGGCATTCGTCATTACAGGCTTATAGACTACTTTCACAGGTATATTGGAGGCTTCGTCCAGGGCCCGGGTGATAGCCTGAGCATGGTCTGCAACCTGTTTCAGCGGACTCTCGCCGTATAAATGCTGGCTTCCTGTAATGAACCAGACTTCGTAATTGTTAATATTGGTCATAATGCTATTTGTTTTAAATGTATACAATCAGTTATATTTCAAAACCATACCCTTTTTGCACCAGGTCGTTATACTTTTCTTCGTTGAACTTATACAGGTAAGCTCCTTTCTTGGAGTTGAGTTTATCCTTTTCCTCAAGTCTCTCAAGAAAATCATGGGAAAGGAGCTTTTTCCTGAAATTTCTCTTGTCCATCTTTTTTTGATGAATTGCTTCGTATAAAGCTTGCAACTGTGGAATGGTGAACTTTTTCGGAAGCAATTCAAAACCGATGGGTTGTGTTCTGGTTTTCCGGCGCAACCGGCGCAATGCTTTATTGACCATTATGTTGTGATCGAATATGAGATCCGGGTAATTGTTGATATCCCACCATTGTGCACTGTATTGTTGACTTAACTGTTCTTTATATTTTTCAATATTGATCAATGCATAGTAAGCGGTAGAAATCACCCGTGCACCCGGATCTCTCTCCAAATCTCCGTATGTATAAAGTTGTTCCAGGTACACATTTTTTAAACCGGTTAATGTATAGAGCACCCTCGCCGCAGCATCATCGAGGCTTTCGTCTTTTCTGAGAAAGCCTCCCATTAGTGACCATTCTCCTCTGCATGGCTCAAAATTTCTTTTGATGAGCAATATTTTAAGCTGTTTTTTATCGAAGCCAAAGATGATGCTGTCCACAGCCACCAGATGGCGGTCTTTATTCTTGTAATAATGCTCGTGATAATGATTGGATTGGGTTTTCATCAGACTGATATTTTTTTCAGACTCATTCTATCCCCCCTTATAATTTATTACCAGAAATAAATATAAAATGCAATGAGGATTGTAACAATAATACCTGTATTGATGATGTCCCACTTCGAGATACTTGAGCGTGTTTCAGCCTTTTGCTCTTTGGATACACTGCCAAATGTTAATCCCTGAAGTTTTTCTTTCGAAGGTTTTTTTGTGTATCGGCTAATAATTACAACCAGCAGTATACAAAAGAAGAACAGCAGAATTTCATAATGGAGCCAATTCAGGGACATGAATTTTACGGTGAAGGTTTCAAACCAGTTAAGCCCGGCGGGATTGGCAGCTTTTTCCTGTGTCCATTCCAAGACAGCAGATCCACTAACTTTGGAGGGCACAACAAAAACATTGTTGATTACCCGGAATAAAAGTCTGAACATACCCAGGAAGAAACCTATGAGCAATCCCCAGAATCCCGCTTGGGCCGTGGTGCCTTTCCAAAACACTCCCAACAGGAAGACCGTGGCAATACCGGGAGCCAGCAACGACTGGATATCCTGGAGATATACATACAGGAAGTCACCTATGCTTTCCATTACCGGGATCCATAATATGCCCAGGACTACAATAACGGCTGTAGCAACCCTTCCGATATAAACCAGTTTTTTTTCAGGAGTTTCAGGTCGGAATTTTTTATAAAAGTCAACGGTAAACAGGGTGGCTGAAGAGTTGAACAGGGAACCCAGCGAACTCATCAGGGCAGCAGTGATGCCTCCAACAATGAGTCCTTTAAATCCAACAGGTAACAATTCAGCAACCAGGAGAGGAAAAGCATCATCCGGATTTTCAAGATTCAACATTCCTTGTTGGTTCATTGCAAAAGCGATCATTCCAGGTATCAGGAATATAAAAACAGGGAGTAGTTTCAGGTACCCTGCGAAGATGGTACCTCTTCTGGCCTGTCCTATATTGGCTGCTGATAAAGTCCGTTGTACAATATATTGATCGGTACACCAATACCAGAAACCGATAATGGCGGATCCCAGTATTACTCCTGTCCAGGGAAACTGCGGATCATTATGGGATCGCATAAGGTTCATCATGTTATCATCACTATAGCCGGTTGGCTGGGCTCTGATAATGCTTTCGAGTTCGCTCCAGCCGCCAAGCTGGTTGAGACCCACGATGAGGATAACTATAGAACCGATCAGCAGAACAGGGGTCTGTAATGCTGCAGTGTAGAGCACCGATTTCATGCCTCCGAAGATCGTATATAAACCTGTTATTATAACCAGGCCAATGGCGCCTACCCAGAAAAAGTCGAGCTGGTAACCCAATACTTCAATGAAGTCAATTCCAAAAATCGTTTTAAACACCATTCCGGCTGCCCATACAGTTACAGCTACCTTTGTCAGTACATAACTTACAAGTGAGATCAGTGATAAAACAGTTCTTGATCCTCCGCCATAGCGTTTTTCCAGAAATTCAGGCATGGTATAAACCATACTTCTTGCATAGAAAGGGACAAAAACCCAACCAAGAATCAGGATGAGCCATGAGTGCACTTCCCAATGGGCCATAGCCATACCACTTTCAGCTCCCGCACCGGCCAATCCGATTAAATGTTCTGATCCGATATTGGAAGCAAAAATAGAGGCTCCAATTACAAACCAGCCTGCATTGCGTCCTGCGAGAAAATAATCAACCGAAGTTTCATCTTTCTGTTTGAGTACCCACCAAACGATACCAATTAAAGCCAGAAAGAAAATACCAAGTACGATCCAGTCAAGTGTTGCCATATTTTTATTTTTTAGATTTTAGACCCTTTTGGTTGTTGATTGTTTGAAAAAGCAGGTGTAAATGTAACACTTTATTAAAATACAACAATATTTCAATCGCTTAATTAGTATAAATATATATGATTTGTTTGCAAATTAAATGTTAATAATAATATAAAATGTAATAACTATGAAGACAAGAAAAAGCAACTGGACAGCACCCATCATTGGGATTTTATTTCTGTTAATTTTAGCGACAGGATGTCAAAGAACCAATGAAGAAACTTTAGCTCCTGAAATTCCTGTTTACGCAGAATCATTTGATCTGTCGGATATTCAGCTTCGTGAGAGCCCGTTCCTGGAAGCGAGGGAAACCAATGCCGGATATTTATTATCTCTCGAGCCGGATCGTTTTCTTGCCTGGTTCCGGAAGGAAGCTGGTCTTGAGCCGAAAGGAGAGGTCTATGGTGGCTGGGAAAGCGAAGGGTATGTCATTGCCGGTCATAGTCTGGGCCATTATCTTTCAGCACTGTCCAAACAATACCATGCTACAGGAGATGAACGCTTTAAGGAACGAGTGGATTACATCGTGAAGGAACTTGCTTTAGTACAGGAAGAGCATGGGGACGGTTATGTTGCGGCTATCCGGGATGGCCGGGAAGCGTTTAAAGAAATTTCCGAAGGAAATATTCAACCTGATGGATTTTCTCTCAACGAGGTCAACGTACCGTGGTATAATCTGGATAAAACCTTCAATGGATTGAGAGATGCCTTTTTGCTTGCCGAAAATGAGCAAGCCCTTGAAGTGGTGACCAAACTTACGACATGGGCGTATAATATAACCGAAGATCTTACCGAAGAAGAATGGCAGGAAATGCTGAGTGTTGAGTTCGGCGGGATGATTCATTCTCTGGCCAACGTATATGCTATTACCGGCAATCCCAGGCATCTGAAGCTGGCTGAAAAATTTTATCATCATGAGGTGCTGGATCCGTTGTCCAATGATAAGGATGAACTGGAGGGTCTTCATGCCAACACCCAGATACCTAAAGTCCGGGGCGTGGCCAAAATACATGAGCTAACTGATAAACAAGATTACCATACAATTGCTGACTTCTTCTGGAACCAGGTGGTCAGTTCCCATACTTATGTCAATGGGGGACATGGTCATGAAGAAGCTTTCGGACCTCCGAATCAGCTTTCAGAACGCCTGAATCACACCACGGAGACCTGTAATACCTATAATATGCTTTGGTTGACGAGGATGCTTTTTAGCTGGAACCCCGATGGAGAACTGATGGATTATTACGAAAGAGCTTTGTACAATCATATTCTGGCCAGCCAGAATCCTGAAACCGGCATGTTCGTGTACAAAGGCTATCTTGATATGCCTACACGGAAAGGATTCAGCGATTCAACCAACTCATTCTGGTGCTGCGTTGGTACCGGAATGGAGAACCATACGCACTACGGCAGAGATGTTTATTATCGTTCCGGGGATTCCCTGTATGTCAATCTTTTTATGGCCTCCGACCTGGAGTGGGAAGAACAAGGACTGGTTTTAAAACAGGAAACCGACTTTCCGGTTGAAGAGGGTTCGCAGTTAACCTTGTCAACCGACCAGCCCGTCGAATTGAGTCTGCTGATCCGGGAACCGAATTGGTGGGGTGAGGATATGGAGTTTACCGTCAATGGTGACCGCAAGCAGCTTACCGAACCGGAAGATGGATACCATGAAATTCGTCGGACTTTTAAAGACGGTGATGTCATTGAAATCAATATGCCGATGGAACACCGTATTGAGGCCATGCCAGATGACGAGAAGCGCATTGCCTTTTTTTATGGACCGGTGCTCTTAAACGCTATCCTGGAGGAAGAACCCGCAGATGATGGAGAAGAAGGTGAAGATGAAGAAGAAAACACTAAGGTACCGCAATTGAAAGGATCAAAGGAGGAACTTCTGAATGCCCTGGAACCGGTTGAAGGCAAAGAACTTCATTTCCGGGCTGAGGGAGTTGGCAGAATGAAAAATGAAGATACCGGTCAGTGGGAAACAACCGATATCTATCTTAAACCCCAATATCAAACCGTCAATGAGCTTTACACGGTTTATATGGATATCCAATAAGTGACATTGAAAAAGAACGCAACAATGAACAATAAATAAGCGAATTACCTGATTTTAAGAATGATTGTGTTGATTGGGGTATTGTTTATCTTTCCAATCAATCAAATCGAAGCACAGCAACAAGGAACATCCGGTGATTCTTCAATTCTTGATAAACAGGAATTGTTAGTTGGCATGGATATTTTTCCTGTCGGCTGTAAGTTTTGGTTTATCCGGTTGCTCTGCAGAACATTTCATAATACGATTTTAATGAACCTGGTATTTTTTCGCCCATCGCATTACGTTTGCAGGGGGTCTTTTGTTTCTCAGTTCATTGGCCATGTAATTCATATAGGGTACTACATGACTGAAAAAATGCTGATATCCTTCACAAAGATAATTTAATCGTTTTTCGGGGACTCCGGTTTCGGATACCCTATTTTTGGGACATCCTCCCCGGCACATCTTTTTAAACTTGCATTTGTTGCATTTTTCGGGGAGGTTGTACTCTTTTCGCAGTCCGAAATTCATCTGTTTTTCAGATTTCATTAATTCCACCATGGGCGTTTCCATAATGTTGCCCAGGTAGTTTTCGTGATAAACGAAGTGGTCGCAGGAATACAGATCGCCGTTGAATTCCAGTACGGCAGCTTCTCCGCAGGTCCTGTCAAATACGCACAAACCCGGATTTTGATTTACCCAGTTGGCAAGGGTGGTATCAAAAATCTGCACATAATATTTACCCACATCCCGGGTAACCCATTCATCGAAGATGGTTGTAAGGAATTTCCCATATTGCCGAGGATTTACCGACCATTCAGTAACTTCAGATTTTCCCTGAAAATCCGGTGAAATCAGGTCTACCGGCGTGTCTTCATCCGGGGCTGCATATTGTTCTACAATGGGTATGAACTGCATGAATTTGCTTTCGATACTTTTCAGAAAACGGTAAACATCTCTGGGATAGTGACTGTTGTGGTCGTTTACGACCGATAACGTATTGAATTCGGCCCGGTGTTTCTTTAAAAGTTCAATCGCCTTCATCACATCATCGAAACTGCCCTGGCCGTTTTTGTAACGGCGGTATTTGTCGTGGATCCACTTGGGCCCGTCAATGGAGACCCCCACAAGAAATTCACTTTCGGCAAGAAACCGGGCCCAGTCCTCATCTATTTTGGTAGCGTTGGTCTGGAAAGAATTTTCAATGGTTTTGTTGCCTTTGTATTTCTGTTGCAATTCAACCACCTTTTTATAGAAATCAATTCCCATTAGGGTAGGCTCTCCTCCCTGCCATACAAAATTGATGGCCGGCGCCTTCTGGCCCTGGATGTATTCTTTGATGAAGGTTTCCAGAACCTTGTGTGACATCTTGAAGTTTTGGACCGACTCATACAGGTTCTTTTTTTCCAGGTAATAGCAATAGGTACAATTCAGATTGCAAATGGGGCCAATAGGCTTGGCCATGATATTGAAAGCTGTGGTTTGGAACTTACGATGTGCATCTTTGAATGAAATATCCATAAGCTATAGGATTATTAAGTTGAAGGATCAATGAGCATTTGACCTCTTGAATAAAAATAAGACAATAAAAATGGCTTATAAAATTAAGCAAAAATGCTGAATTGATAAGAGGGGTCCCTTTATTTATACTCAATTTTAATACTTTCTCCATCATCTCCCGTATTCATTGCTGTTTAGATTTCCGGGGAATCTCCAGCTTCGCCAATATGTTTGGTTTGACTACCTCCGATCTGAGCTTGTTACGAACTGATTATTTTATTTATTTTTTGAGCGACTGAATTATTCCAAAATAATTCTGACGCTATTGAAAAAGCTGATTTTTCTAATGCATGCGAGCCTGCCCGCCGAAAGCATGCAGGTGAGCCTGCCCGCCGAAAGCATGCAGGCGAGCCTGAATCCTTCCTGAAAACCATCACGCATTCATAAACTCTCCCGCTTAGCGGGATTTATGGATGATCCAGGCTAATAATGTCCCTGTATAAAGGGTTTCACTTTTTCCTTATATAGGGTGTAAAACTTTTGATGCAGTTCTTTCTCCAAAGGCTGCATCTCTGATGCTGAAGCATTCAGGCGGACATGCTCCGGTTTTGATGCTCCCGGAATCACCACGGATACAGCATCATGATCCAGAATCCAGCGCAAAGCCAATTGGCTCATTGAAGTGAAATCTTCCGGCATAATGCTTTTTATCTCATCTGCCAGCTCAACACCTTTATCAAAAGGAATTCCTGCAAAGGTCTCTCCGATATTAAAATATTTTCCCGATCTGTTGAAATTTCTGTGGTCGTTGAGGGGAAAGGTGCTTTCTTTGGTGAATTTTCCGGATAGCAGTCCGCTGGCCAGGGGCACCCGTGCAATGATGCCGATCTGTTTTTCTTTGGCTTTATCCAACACTTCTTCTTTCGGGCTTTGTCTGAAAATGTTGAAAATGATCTGCAAAGAATAGAGTTCGGGATGCTGCATACAGATTTTTGCTTCTTCCATGGTCTCTACACTGGCACCGAAATTTCTGATCAACCCTTCTTTTTTAAAGTCACTCAGCCATTCAAAGATTTCACCGTCCTCCATCATTTTTCTGGGGATGCAGTGGGTTTGTACCAGATCAAGCGGTTCAAGCTGCAATCTTTGAAGGGACTTCTGAATGCGGTATTTGACTTTTTCTTTGGTATAGCCATCAGGATACAGATCGGGAGTTCTACCTACTTTCGAAGCTATAAATATGTTGTCTCTGTTTTTACGGAAGAATTCCCCAACCAGCTTTTCACTTCTTCCGTCTCCATATACATCTGCGGTATCAAAAAATGTGATGCCCTGATCTAAGGCTGTTCGCAGAATATTCTTTGCGGTATCATCTTTGACTGTTCCCCATCCGGCTCCGATTTGCCAGCAGCCCATTCCTACTTCGGATACTTCAGTTTGTTCTTTTCCAAAATTTCTCTGTTTCATAATCTGGTTGATTTAAGGGTTCTTATATTGTTAATAAAGGCTGCCTTGAACTTCCGGGACAGCCTTTATTAGACTTCCTATATATTTGGCGTTCTAGTTAAATTCAACCATTACAACAGATTTGGCAGGAATATTGATTTCAATTCTGTCTTCCTGTACCTCTGCATTGTCAAACTCCTGTATGGTTACGTTATCAGGGTTTTCGAATGTATTATGTGCATTCATTTCTGAATGGGTCAGGATTTGGCCCCGGTTGAAATTCAGTTCTTTTTCCCCGTCGAGAAAGCATTCCACTGAAATGGCCTTATTGGGATCCGCGTTGGTCAGCGTAATATGCACCCTGCCTTTATTGTCCATAGACGCCGAGCCGGTAACTGCCGGTATTTCTTCACCCTCGTAGGTATATTCGTGGCTGTTCACTTTAAGCGGGAGGTAGGTGGCATCGTGATGAACCTGGTACATATCAAAAACATGATAGGTGGGTGTTAAGATCATTTTCTCCTCTTCCGTAAGAAGCATAGCCTGCAGTACATTTACCGTTTGGGCGATGTTGGCCATCTTTACTCTATCACTTTTGTTGTTGAATATATTCAGTGAAAGACCTGCAACGAGGGCATCCCGCATGGTGTTTTGCTGGTATAGGAAGCCAGGTCTTGTGTCCGGTTCCACGTTATGCCAGCATCCCCATTCATCCACAATCAGGTCGATATTGGCGTTGGGTAAATACTTATCAATAATTCTTGCATTTTCCTCGATGAGATCTTCTAAACGCAAGGATTTTTTTATGGTAGTGAACCACTCGGATTCCCCGAAATCTGTTGCTGAGCCTTTATCCTCCCAATTTCCCGGAACGGTATAATAGTGCAGGGAATATCCGCTAAAAAGATTTGCACCGCCATCTTCAGCTACGTTTCTCATGAATTCTTCCGTCCATCCCGGATTAAAACCACTGGGTCCTACGGCAACCTTATAAAGGGGTTTGTCCGGGTAGCTTTTCATATATGTAGAATAGCGGCACATTTTTTCATAATATTGGGTAGGATTCATGTTACCACCACAACCCCAGCTTTCATTTCCTATTCCCCAATATTTCACATCCCAGGATTCTTCTCTGCCGTTTTTTTCCCTGAGTTGTGTCATCTTACTTTCGATGTCAGAATTTACATATTCAATCCACTGAGATAGCTCTTTAACGGTTCCACTGCCTACATTCCCGGCTATGATCGGTTCGCAATCAAGCAAATTGCAAAGTTTGAGGAATTCATGGGTGCCAAAGCTGTTGTCTTCGGACACCATGCCCCAGTGGGTATTGATCATCGGAGGGCGCTCATCTTTAGGCCCTATACCATCTTTCCAATGGTATTCGTCGGCAAAACATCCACCTGGCCATCTAAGATTAGGAATACCAATGTCTTTCAGGGCTTGAATAACTTCCTCACGTATTCCCTGGTTGTTTGGGATGGAGGAATCTTCGCCAACCCATATTCCATCGTAGATGCAACGACCCAGATGTTCGGAGAAATGTCCGTAAATGTGGCGGCTGATCTTGTGATCACCTTTTTCAAGATCCAAAATGGCTGTTGTTTTTTGTGCAAACGTGCCTGTACTGATGGATAAACAGCCAATAAGCAGTAATACAAAGATTTTTTTCATAATGACGATTTTTTTAAGATTTATGAATTGATTTGTGATTCTTTGTCTGGTAAGATTGAATTAAAAGTGATATAGTTGCTATAAGAAGGAATGATTTTGTTCCGGTTTTCATAGATTTCTGTTTTTAATTATAAAGTACAAACGTAAGACCGTAGGCATATTATTCAACAATCCATTCCACAATACCACTGGAATGTTCTTCCGGCAATTGTACCTTTAGCCTTAATGCCGGAGTGGTTACCGGTTCAAATTGCACCTCATTGTATTCATCTTTTTTGATGGAGTAAGCGGTGTTGTTTTGCACAGGTTCCCAGTTGTCATCTTCTTTGTATAGAACTTCCCATGACTCCGGAATTCTGCATCCGCCGTCTGGTCTGTCGTCGAACCAGTATACTTTTGTTTTGCTAACTGTTTCGGGTTTTTCAAAAGTATATTGGATCCATTCTGTTTGGTTGTTGGTAGGCCACCAGTTGTAATTGAAGGGAGAAGCTGAATTTTCCGGTTCAAGCTGGTCGTTCAAATAACGGAGTGATTCTTTTTCAGTAGAAGCCGATATTTGGCTCTTCGCTGCAATGGTCGGAGCAGGAGAGGGTATCGTAGCTTCTTTTTCAACCGGAAGCCATACCCTCATTTCACCGGAACCGCGGTTGGCCCAGGTATGGTAGGGGATTAACGTCAGTTCCTGTATTTCGGAAACCACCACTTCGTCTTCAAGTGTTTTTTTAGCCTGGGAGGCTTTTCCTTTTATCACTGGTATGCCGTTGAGCATATCCGGTTTAAATTCATCAGTAAGATTGCTTTTATTATCGAAGACCAGGTTCAATACTTCTTCTTCCGGATTATCCGGCCATTCAGCAGCATATATGATGGGTCCCCGCTGAACGGCCACTTTGCCACGATCCTCCTTGACTTTTTCATTGGCTTCGATGATACGTACAGGCATGGGTAGATTGAGTGCCACTTTATCACCGGATTTCCACTTCCTGTTGAGAGCAATGTATCCATCTTCGGTCCTGGTTTCCGTCTTTTCTCCGTTGACGGTCACTTCAACCGACTGGTCATTTGAGTTTTTGAAACGGTATAATTTGCCGGGAACCGCATTGTTTCTTGCCCATCCCGGGACTCTCAGCCTAAGCTCAAATTGCTGTTCTTCATCCGGATTGATGATCAGTTCAACCCCTCCTTCCCATGGATAATCGGTTTTTTGTTTGACCTCTATTTTTTTGCCATTCAGATCAATATCGGCAGTGTTTTCTGCATATAGGTTGACCATGATCTGGTTGTCTGTTTTTGAATAGATGTATCCCGGTACAGAAGGTAGGAATCGGGTGATGTTGGATGGGCAGCATGCACAACCGAACCATTCCTGACGTTCATGCTGACCATCGGAGGCTAGTGGGTTCGGATAAAAGAAACGGTCGCCGGAAAGGGATACTCCCGAAAGCAATGCATTGTAGAGGGTTCTTTCCAGTACATCGTAATATCTTACATCCCCTTCGTGCATAAACATGCGGTGATTCCAGAAAACATTGGCAATGGAAGCACAGGTTTCACAATATGCTGACATATTAGGCAATACATAAGGATCCCCGAAACCTTCATTGCCTCCGGAAGCACCTATACCTCCTGTTACATAAAGCTTTTTATGGACAATGTCTTTCCATATCCTGTTTATGGCATCCACATACTCCTGATCATTGGTAAGAGCGGCAACATCAGCCATTCCTGTATACATGTATGCGGCTCGTACGGAGTGTCCTACCGCTTTCGTTTGATTGGTGACCTTTTTGTGAGCCTGGCAATATTTTTGCCCGTCCGGTCCCCTTACATCCAGAAAGAATTTGGCCAGATCCAGGTAGTCCTTGTTTCCCGTAACCCGATAAAGCTTAACAAGGCCAATTTCAATCTCCTGATGTCCCGGATAGGTCTCAAGTTTGTTATACCCAAATACGCTGTCGACCAGATTGGCTGATTTTATGGCAATATCCAAAAAGTTGCGTTTCCCTGTAGCTCTGTAATGCGCTACAGCACCTTCATACATATGTCCGAGGTTATAAAGTTCGTGGCTGAGATCGTGGGTTTTTTCCCATCGTTGATCACCAGCCCATTCGTGGGCACTGTCTCCCATAATGGTACGGTTGGTATAGATGTATCCATCATCTTCCTGTGCCAGATCAATATAATGGATCAAAGTGTCAAGATAAGCCTCCAGTTCCGGGTCAGGAAACATCTGAAGTGAATAGCTGGCACCTTCGAGGATTTTGAATACATCGGAATCATCAAATGGGTATTGGGTGGAAAACGACCCTTCCTCCAGGCCTCCGGCAATCTTGAAATTCTTTACCCTGCCGGTTTCTCTGGATTTTTTCAGGGCAATTGGAATGGTCACGTTGTGGTTCCTCTTGATTTTAGGTGCCCAGAAATCACCGGTCACCTGAACCGAAGTGAAAGGAACCGGTTGGATTGGATAATCGTTTTCCTTTATTTGTTTCTGACATGAACCAATTGATAGAACGAAAACAAGAGCAATCAGTGCAAGAGGCATCTTTTTCATAATAGCTGAAATTTTAAGGGTAAAATTAACACTTCAGTTTTGTAAATAAAAATCTGTTGCCTGAATTTTTTTAGGAGATTTTTATTAATTTTACATCTCCAATTCATGGTTCAACATAAAAAGAACGCTATTATGGCAATAAGCAGAGTTTGGATCAACGAAGATTGTACAGGTTGTGGCCTGTGTGAAGAAATTTGTCCTGAAGTTTTTGAATTGGGTGATCGGGATGTAGCCATTGTTAAACCGATTGCGGATCTTAATGCTTATGAAGAGGAAATAAAGGAAGCAGCAGAAAGTTGTCCGGTGGAAGCAATTCAGATAGAAGAATCTTAAAATTCATTTGATAAATAAATTTGAACTTATAACAAATAAAAAAAGGAGGTTATTATGGCAATAAAAAAAGTTTGGATTGAAGAAGGATGTATTGCAGACGGCATATGTCAAGAAATTTGTCCGGATGTTTTCGGAGAAGATGATGAAGGTGAAGCTTATGTAATAGAGGGTGCTGATTTGAATGCCAATGAAGATTGCATCAAAGAAGCCGCTGAGGAGTGTCCGGCGGAAGTGATCAAGTACGAGGAAGAATAATTCATCTTTTATATCGTAAGATCCGGTTTACATCTTATTATAGTTAATATTATAAGGGCAAATATCCCGCGAAGTGAGAGGATAGATGCCCTTATTTTTTTATTTCCCAAAACATTGAATTGTTCCGTCTTCCATTGAGATGAACAGCCGGTTGTCAGCCGCCGCCATGCCGTCCCATACTGGTGGGGAATCCAGTTTATACCCGGCACGTTGTTGTCCGTTAGAGGCATCTATAATTCGAAGGATACCTCCCTCCCGGCCAGTAAAAGCCATGTAGGGATCTTTTGTTTGTGCGAATCCCGGCGTGCCTCCGATGAATAAGTAATTCCTGCTTTTTATCAATGACCGTGGATGAAGATCTACAACTTCAGACCACAAATGATCGGTAGGATTTCCGGCAGTTTCTCTGAAATCATGGGTATGCTCCGTAGTTTTTGAACGGGGTTGTTTCTTGTTAGCCCACAGTAGATATCCGTTTTCACGGTATCTTCTCCAAATTCCCCATACCGAATCAGTAGTGAAGGAAAGCATGAGCCCATAGGGAGCTGCCAAATGAGTTCCTCCTCTTCCTCCCCGGCTGTTGGCTATCCAGGGATAAGCCACTTCCAGGCGGCTGAATTCTCCAATACCGAGCACCCAATGCGTTCTGTGGACTTCGGAATCATCCAGTAACCGAGAGGTTGAGAAGAGATGGGTGCCTTTATCGGGTTGTTTTTCCAGATTTTTGTCGTAGCGCAAATGTTTCATATAAATGGAACTGCCGTCTCCTACCAATACATCGCTGATGGCTCCTGACATAGAAAAGGCATCACTTTTGTCAGGATCAGTCAGGGTCTTCCAGTCTACTGCATTTTGGTTGTCCGGAGTAATTGTAGTGTCTATGGATTCTTTGCTGTAATTGCCGGTCTGCCGGGCCTGTAAAGACTTGCTGTAGTCCGGGGGTTCACTCTGTAACCTTGAGGTATGCAATATTTCTCCGGTTTCCGGGTCAAGGCCATAAAGCAGCATTCCTCCATCCAAATACGAGGATCTGCCAGCGGAAAAATATACAATATCATCTTGTATCAGCACACTTCCATGTACCGGCCATACCGATTCGAGCTGATCGCGTACTATGGTTCTCTGATCTGTGAATTTTGTATGGAACCGCCATGCCAGTTTCCCGTCTGAGATGCGCAGGCAATAAATAGAACCATCTCCTGAGCCGAAAATGACCCGGTTCTTATAGATTGTGGGAGGAGAGTCTACCGGCCCGCCTGTGGTAAAGCTCCAGATTTCCGAGCCATCCTGTGCATTTAGAGCTTTAATCTGATTGGTGGATTTTGAGGAGACAAAAACCTTTCCGTCGGCTATTACAGGAGGAGTAAGGTCTTCTCCAGCTTTTGTTTTCCATTTTGTAGTAATATCGGAAGTAATGGCCATATCGGAAGATCCGCTTCGCTGGGGATCGTTCCGGTAGGTGGGCCAGGATTCGGAAAGTGTATCGTCCTTTTGATCTGATTTGACTTTCCTAAATGCCGGCCCCCGTTCTACCCGTGCATTTGTTGTTCTTTGAGCGTTGGTTTTTTCATTGTTTCCGGGACCAATTGCCCAGAATCCGTAGAGCAGGCTCTCCGGATAACAGCCGCATGCATGAGGAGGAGCATAAATCATTCCATTACCCGGCATGATGCCATACTGACAAACACCCCGTACCCAGTTGTTTCTTGAATGCCTCGTGGAATCCACCTCAATAAACTCAATGCCGCGCTTTCCGGTCATGATGTATTCGGTAGTGGCTTTATTCCGGTAACATCGTGGGTGATGACCGGCGGTCCAAAGATTACGAACGACCTGGTTCTTTTCTATTACTTCTCCGGTATGGAGATCCCTTACCTCAGAGAATGGCATATCTCCGTAACGTCCGGAGACTTTGCCCGGCCAGTAGCCTCCTGTCCATACTTTCCCATTGATGGCCATAATATCCACCGGCGAGTGGAAACCGTGCTCACAGTCAGCACTCCATAATTTTCTACCTGTTTTACTGTCCAGGGCAATGAGTTCTCCTCTGTATGCTGAAAGTACCACTTGGTCTGCAAAAGCAAGAGTAGCAAATGACCAGCCCGGAATCCTCACCGATTTCCCCTGGTCTTCCCCTTCTTTCTCAGACAGATTTTCATACAACCCGGAACTTGGTCCCGGTATCCCCTCCGACTCATCCTGGTCTTCTGCTCCTCTTAAATGAGACCATTCCTGATTGCCGGTATGCTGGTCGTAACAAAATAAATTTTCCCCCGACTGGAAGAAAACACGCTCATCCGCCACTGCGAGCGTCAGGGGGAGATATCGGGATTGCCTGGAGTCAGACCACTCCCATAATTTTTCACCGGTTTCGGCCCGGAAAGCCTTGATTTTTTTCTGATTGGGATAGGATCTTTTACCCTGTTCCGGTTCATTTCTCCAATTTTCACGATCTATAGCCTGTTCGGGTAAAGGTTTTCCCGTTACTGCGAATATGAGCCCGTTGTCTACAACAATCTCTTCTACTTTGCTGGCTTGGGGATAGGTTTGTACCACCTTGCCGGTTGCTGCATCCAGTACATTGAGGGTGTTGGTGCTGTCGAGCGGCACGTAAACCCGATTGTTTTTTGCTACCAGAAGCCGGGGGAGCTGTACCGGTCCTGACCGGAAACCCCGAAGATGATCGGTCCAGGTGGAAAGGGACTTTTTCCACAAAAGGGTGCCGTTGAACGCATCCCGGGCAATAAGTTTCCAGTTGGAAGGAATTTCAATAGAGGCGGCAGGGCTCTCGTCGGCAATATAAAATATTCGTCCGCCGGAAGATACTACACTGCTTATGCTTGCCATCGTATGATGATTGCGGTCCCACATAGGCTCACTAAGCCATTGCATCTGCCGGGGAGGTCCTGCTTCCTGATCATTTGCTACGGCATTATTATCAGGTCCGTGCAGAAAATGGGTCCACTCATCGATTGTTTCAGGCCGGGATTTGGTCTTCGTATGCCATTCCCCGTCTTCCCGGATGTAGACAATACCTTCTGGTGCCAGCACCCGCATGATCTCTTCCATATCCACGTCCCCGGCATGCTCTGCAACAACCAGGTTGACCAGGTTGTCGATATAGGGAAGCTGTTGGCCTTCAAGCTGTTCCACCGTTATTTTTCCATAAAGCCCTTGGTTCCGTATATATCGCCTGGCTTCTTTTACATTGTTCTGGCTGCGGGTCAGGCCGTGAACTATAAATCGGTCATTGGTGCGCAGGGCAGCAGTGAGTTTTCCTTTTTCACATCCCAGATGAACAATGAAACCACCTTGAATACCAGTTTCGTCTAAAATTGTCTCTGCGCGCTGTTGAAAGACGTAATTGGTATAATAGTAATGGTATCCAATAATACCCAGCGCCACAATACCAATGATCACTGCTGTCCAGGTAAAAATTTTCTTTTGACGTTTCATGATTTCATAATATTACATTTCAATGTTTTAAAAGTCTACCTTATCGAGTTCATTTTAAAAGCTTTATATTAACTGGCAAATTAGCTTTTTATCAGTTCCCGTTCTAATTCTTCAAGCGATTTTCCTTTTGTTTCCGGAACCATTTTCCATACAAAAATAACTCCGGCAAAACATATTACTCCGTAAATCCAGAAAGTAAATGAGCCCTGTATCGTTTCCATAAGGATGGGAAAAGTTAAGGTCAGTACATAAGTTGCGATCCATAAAAAAACTGTAGCAGCAGACATGGCTAACCCCCGAATTCTGTTGGGAAAGATTTCAGATATTACCACCCAAACAACAGGTGCCAAAGAGGTGGCATAACAGGCAACCGTTAGTAAGAATAGAAAAAGCAGGTAAATACCTTCTGTCATGCCAAAGTAAAAGAATGAACCGATAAAAACATAACAGATTCCCATACCGAGTGCTCCATATTGTAAAAGCACTTTTCTGCCCACTTTATCTACAAGCCACATGGCAATTAAAGTAAATGTAACATTCACCAAACCTATCATTGAAGTCTGGAAAAGAGCAGCATTCATTGGGACTTGTATACTTTGGAAGATATCAGGGGCATAGAAAAATATTACGTTGATTCCGGACCATTGCTGTAATACCGCAAGAACAATTCCGACGATCAATAGCTTTCGTAAACCGGGTTTTAATAATGTTTTAAAACTGCTTTCAGTCTTGGCCTTTAAATTATTCAAAGATTCCCGTATTTCGCTCATTTCTTTTTGAACATAGGATTCAGATCCAATAAGCGACAGCACTTTTGCAGCATTGGAAATTTTCCTTTTTTTTACTAACCACCTGGGACTCTCCGGAACAAAAGGCATCGAAACAGCAAAGATGAATGCAGGGATTGCTTCAACTGAAAACATCCATCGCCAATTATTTTCAATATCCACCAGGAAATAATTGATAAAATATGCCACCGATATGCCAATAACAATATTTAGCTGGTTAATGGAAACCATTTTGCCCCGAATTCCGCGTGGTGAAATTTCTGCAATATACATAGGGGCAAGAATAGAGGCTTTTCCAACGGCAATTCCACCAAGAATGCGATAGGTTATAAATCCGGGTAAAGATGTACTCCATCCGGAACCTATTGCTGAAACAATAAATAATATTCCGGCAATAAGAAGAATTATTTTACGGCCATAGGCATCGCTCAACTTTCCCGCAAACAGAACTCCTATAATACATCCGATATAGGCACTGCTTACTGCAAATCCCTTGCTGGCTTCTGTTAAATCATAATAATCCTGAAGATAAGGAACAGTGCCGGAAATTACAGAAATATCATATCCAAATAAAAATCCTCCCAGCGCAGTGACCACTGTAAGAACAAGTAACTGCAAACGATATTGCTTTTGTTTTGTCTTCATATATTTATCAATTAAGGTGCTTCATCAAACAAAGCCTTTAATTCTTCAACCACTTCAGGATGTTTGTCGGCAACATTATTGTTTTCGCCCGGATCTGATTCGATATTATATAATTCAAAAATAACGGGTTTTTCATCGTTAACATGAAGTTTAACCGCTTTCCATTTATCTTTTACAATTGCTTGCTTTCCACCCTGTGGTGGGAACTCCCAGTATAAATAGTCGTGTTTTTTCTGCTGGTCCGGGTTGCCTTTTAATATGGGCAAGAAAGAAATACCGTCAGTATTGTCCGGCTTTTCAACATTCACCAAATCGGCCAGCGTAGGCAATACATCCCAGAAAGCGCTTAAATGGCTGGATTTTTGGTCTGGTTTAATAACTTTTGGCCAACGGACAATGAAAGGGGTGCGTATACCACCGTCATATAAATCTCGTTTCATGCCCCTTAGAATCCAATTGCTATCAAAATATTCCATCTCATGTCCACCTTCTGAATGAGGACCGTTATCACTGCAAAAAATAACCAGGGTATTGTCGGCAATTCCCAATTCTTTCAGTTTTCCCAGTATTTTTTCCATAGAGTGGTCCAGATTAACGACCATTTGGGCAAAACCTTTTTCTGTATTTGGCCAGTCTTTATCGGCGAATTTACCATAAGAGGG
>JBNJFN010000010.1:0-25669 GCA_051746885.1 Bacteroidota bacterium
AAGTTATCTGGTCGGGTCCTTTAAATAGAGAAAACGTTAACCTTTTGCTTGATTCGCCTGTCCGGGAAAGCATTGCCGGAAAACTTGCAGGAGATGCATCAGCTGTGTGGGTGTTACTAGAGAGCGGGGACAAGCAGAAAGATCGTGCTGCATTGAATTTGCTCGAGAAAGAAATAAACCGTCTTGAACAGACGCTCGAATTGTCTAACTTTGAATTATGGGGAGATTCCCAAGACATTAAAGATGAAAACATTCCCGGAATAAAATTTGAGATATTCAGCGTGTCCCGTCACGATTCCGGGGAAGAATACCTTGTTGAAATGCTGTTGAACAGTGAAGACGACCTTAAAGAAATTGAATCCGAGCCAATTGTTTTCCCTGTTTATGGTCGGGGTATTGCCCTTTATGCCATAGTAGGTGAAGGAATTAATAAATGGAACCTAAGAGAGGCAGCGGAATTCCTCACCGGCGATTGCTCATGCCAGGCTAAAGCAGGTAATCCCGGAGTTGACTTGTTGTTATCGATGGATTGGGATAAGCATATTGAAAATTTAACCAATCTGGGCACCGCAAATCCTTTGAGTGGAATGGGAGATTTTAGAAATAAAGAGGAAGAGGTCAAACGACGTTTGGACTCGGCAACAATTAAACGATTGGGAACAAAAAGCAAAAAGAGGGAAAGCCGGGAAACTGATCCTGAAAAAGTCGTATTACTTGATATCTCAAGTGATAACAAACAGGAAAATGAGGAAATGGCAGATGCAGATACAGTTGCAGAAAATGATAAAGCCCTGGCAACTGGACCCGGAGATAAAAAAACAAATAAGGAAAAAGAAAAGCAACAGGAACAGAAACCGGTAGATCTTGAACTTTCTGATAAAGAAAGCTCAAAAGGTTCAGTTGAGGAACCCAAGGAAAAATGGGACCTTAAACAGAAATTTATGTTAGCTCTTGCCGGAGTAATTGGACTTGTTTTGCTCGGCGGTATTGTTTTATACTATAAAAATATTAAGTAACGGAGAGATAAAAATGATATCAGGAAACAGAACCGGGAAAAGAATGAACATATGGTTGATTATTAAACGGGAACTGGGCCATAAGAAATATGGATTCATAACAGGCATACTATCCCTGGTAATTGCAACTGCCGGAGTTGTTGGAGCAACAATATTACTCAGGGGTGATGAACTGGCAACCGAGCAGATGTTTATTGAGAAAGAAAAAGAATTAAGACAAGAGATGGTAAGCCTTGAAGATGATTATAGAAAGATTATGCGCGAGATGGGTTACAATGTACTTATTCTTAATAGTGAGCAGAGTATCACAGAGCTGGAAAAAGAAGGATATGCAGCTACTTATCTGGACTACGAGGATGTATGGAAGATTGCTGAAAGTGATATAAAGTCACTTAACCATTTGTTACCCATTCTTCAGGAAAAAATTTCCTGGGAAAAAAAGAATACCAATATCTTTTTAACGGGTATAGAGGGTCAGGTTCCGGTGTATAGTAAGCCTGCCCATTTGACCGATGACGATGAATACCGTTCACCCATTATGGAAAGGGTGCCGGAAGGTAAAGCCGATATAGGAAAAGAGATTGCAGTATCATTGGATATCAAATCCGGTGATACAATAAGAATTAAGGGAGAAGAGTTTGAGGTAAACCGGATATATTCCAGAAAGGGTACAAGTGATGATCTAAGTATTTGGATACCCCTTGATAAAGCACAGTCCATCCTGGGAAGACCCGGTAAAATAAACGGCATTCTCGCACTTCAATGTGTTTGTAACACTGAGGATCTGGGACAGTTGAAAGAAGATGTAAGGGCTATACTCCCTCACGCCAAGGTTTTTGAGTTCACTTCCCTTATTGCAGCCCGTGCTGATGTCAGGGAAAAAGCTGCCGAATTACATGAAGAAATGATAAGTGATGAAATGGAACATCAGAAGGAGTTGAGGCAGAAAAAGGAAAGGATGGCCTCTATTCTGGTAATATTCCTTATAGCAGGAGCATCGGTATGGATTTTTATTCTAATACTAAACAATGTTCGGGAAAGAAAGTATGAGATAGGCATTCTTCGGGGAATTGGTTTCAGGCGGAACCAAGTGCTCCGGATATTCCTTGGAAAATCTGCTTTGATGGGAGTAGTGGCAGGGATTATCGGATGTCTGGCAGGCTACTGGGTGGGCGCAATGTGGAGTAGCATTGAATTTACAAATATCGGGTCTGAAAACCTTATAACTTTTCCGATTATTATACTGGGCCTGTTATTGGCACCGGTCTTAGCCTTAACAGCAGGATTCCTCCCTTCTGTGATGGCAGCCAACCAGGACCCGGCAGTTATCCTAAGTGAACAGTAGGGATTTCAATGTTTTACAGACGGAAGTCATGCCGCCTTTGGGAAAATTATTTGTTTGATTAATAAATAGTAGCGATGGTATTACGCGTATCCGGACTGAAAAAATATTACAGGACAAAAAGAGAAAAAGAAGTCAGGGCCCTTGATGGAGTCTCTCTTGAGGCAGGTAAAGGAGAACTTGTTGCAGTTAACGGTCCAAGTGGTTGCGGAAAAACCACCCTCCTGCTGATTGCAGGAGGCTTACTGTATCCCGAAGAGGGTGAGGTATTTCTGGATGATCTTAATTTATACAATATCCCTCCCACAGAAAGGGACAGGGAAAGAGCAGGAAACATAGGTTTTGTTTTTCAGCAGTTTTATCTTATTCCTTATATGGATGTATTCGAAAATGTTTTGATTCCTTCCGTAGGTTCTGATTCTTTTCCTGCTTCACCGGAACAAAGAGCAAAAGAGTTAATCAGTCAATTCAAGCTTACTGAAAGGATTCATCATAAACCCGGTGAACTCAGTACAGGTGAACGCCAGCGTGTGGCCCTTGCCCGTGCATTAATTAATGAACCCAAAATTTTATTGGCGGATGAACCAACGGGAAATCTTGATGATGATAACGCTGAAGTAGTTTTAAATTATATTTCAAATTTTGCCGGCCAGGGGGGTGCTGTGTTACTTGTTACCCATGATAGCAGGATTGGAAATCGTGCTCACCGAAGCTACAAGATGAAAGAAGGAAGGTTTTTATGATATAATTGAATCGGGCCGGCAATGCTGTTGAATTCTTTCCGTTCAGGATGGATCAATACTCATAATTATAAAACTTCTCAATCTCCGAACGTTTTACCGTATCTACTGTTACGGTCATACGGATATTTTCTTGGGGCGTGTCGTTCTCATCGGTGGGAGTGCCGGCAATTTTGTGGATAACCCTGAATCCGCTTACAACCTGCCCAAACACGGTATACTCATCATCCAGATGCTCGGTTCCGTTGGGATTCTCAATGATATAGAACTGGCTGCCGTTAGAGGCCATCCCGGGACTGTCGCTTCTGCGGGCAGCGCCTACAGCCCCGTAAATATGACTATACTGAGGTCTTATCTCAGCCTGTATATTTTCCTGAATAATGGAAGGATCATAATTTTTGGATTTATTTCGGGTGTCGGGATCGCCGGTTTGAATCATAAAATTATCGATCACCCTGTGAAAGGTAATGTGATCGTAAACTCCAGCCTCAGCAAGCTCTGCAAAATTCATCTTATGCATAGGTGTTTCGTCGTACAACACCATTTTTATTTCCCCGGAATCGGTGGAAAGGGTGATCAGGTAATCATGCTCGCTGTCAGGAACACCCTGGGCATTAGACAGTACAGGAATAAAAAACAGAACAATCAAAAGGTGTTTCATGAATTTCATAGAGGTATCATTAAAGGATGGTCAAATCATTGTTTTTTTCTTCGGTTGATCTCATCGCGAATGGCAGAAGCTTTTTCATACTCCTCATTTTTTACAGCTTCTTCAAGAAGGTCTTCCAATTCTTCCAGATCCATATCCTTATATTTTTGGGATGGTCCTTTGCTGGTTTTTTTGGTTTTCTTCTCATTTTTCACTTCACCGGTACCCTTATCCTGTTCCAGATCAATAACAATACCGGATTTAGAAAGTATTTCCTCTGTTGTATAAATAGGAGACTTAAACCGAAGAGCCAGGGCAACAGCATCTGAAGTACGGGCATCAATGGTTACGTCCTCATCCCCATTGTTACAAATCAACTTGGAATAGAACACACCCTCCTCCAGCTTATATATAATGACTTCTATTAAGTTGATCTTGAACGTCAGGGCAAAATTGTGAAACAGATCATGGGTGAGGGGCCGGGGTGGCTTCAAACCTTCCAACTGAATCGCTATTGACTGGGCCTCAAATCCTCCAATAATAATGGGAATCCTTCTCTCGCCTTCCTCTTCAGTCAATACTAAAGCATATGCTCCGGTTTGAGTCTGGCTGTATGAAATTCCCAGTACGTTTAGTTTAATCTTGTCCATATAGTCGTAAACAGTCCTTTTTCTCGTAGTTTTAATTTACGCAAATGTAATCAAATACATCTAATTTGTTCCAATTTACGCATAATATTTTATTATTTACACAGATGGGCAAAAACTTTGTTCGACAAAACAAGTTTAAAAATTAATTTACAAAATAAAAAATATTTTTGTGATGATTATTATCCCAGAATTTGTGAAATTAGTAGGGATAATTCATAATAAAACAATTGAATCAAACTTTTTTATGCTGACAGCTTTGGCTTTTGCCCTGATGGAATCCATAACCGGCATTGTTTTTCTTATTTACGGCCTTTGCATACTGGGCCTGAGTTATGGCTGGCTGAAATTAAAACGGCAACCTATATTACATTCATCCTTACCCCCCCGTACAAGAGTTTCTGTTGTTGTTGCCATAAGGAATGAAGAAAAAAACATTCATTCGCTGCTAAAGCATCTCTCTATTCAGGAATACCCACGTCACCTTTATGAGATCATCCTGGCCAATGATCATTCCCAGGATGCTACTCTAACTATCATCAATAAATGGAAGCATGAATCGGATTCAAACATTCTGGTTGTACATAATACTTCCCGGGAAGCCGGTAAAAAAGCAGCTTTAAAAAATGGAATAGATAAGGCGACCGGAAAATTGATTTTGACTACTGATGCAGACTGCATTATGGATAAACAATGGATTAAAGCAATGGTTTCGTTTTATGAAAAAGAAAAGTCCCATATGATATTGGGTCCCGTGTTTTACAGAATCCATAAAAAAAAGGCGTTTGAGCATTTTCAGGCACTGGAATTCATCAGCCTGTTAGCTACGTCGGCCGGCTCTGCCTCACTGAACCGTCCCCTCTTTTGCAATGCAGCCAATATGGCATTCAGCCGAAAGATATATAAAGAGATCAAGGATCCTTTATCCTCAGAAACAGCTTCAGGAGATGATACCATGCTTCTTCTCAGCATCAAAGAACAGCATCCCGGAAAGATCCGTTTCAACAAAAACCCACATGCGATTGTGGAGACTTTCCCGGAAAAAACATTGACGGGATTTTGGAACCAACGCAAACGGTGGGTCTCAAAAAGCAAATATTACCGGGATTTCGATATACTTGCCGTATCTATTCTCGTTTTTGGAACCAATCTGCTCCTTATTATATTTTTTTTCCTGATGCTTTTTAATTCATTGTTTATGAATTATTTCATTGTGATTTCCCTGTTGAAGATCCTTATAGATTCGTGCCTTCTGTTTCCGTTAATCCTATACTATAAGAAATATTTTTTATTACTGAGCTATCTGCCTTCCCAGCTAGTATATCCGTTTTATGTTACAGCTACAGCCCTGGGAGGTAAGTTTTCGGGATTTGAATGGAACAATCGGTATTATCATGTAAATTGAACAAATTGTATTTATTTTGTTGTTCATCATGGAAGCAGAGCAAAACCAAAGGAACTCGAACCAAAAGCAGCTATCCCCCGGCAAACTGGCATGGAGGAGGTTTAACCGCAATAAATTTTCCATGGGTGGACTGATATTCCTTATCTTCATGTTCGTTGTGGCATTTCTGGGTTATTTGATCACACCCGATTCAACCCCAAATGCCAACCAACAGCAGCTCGCCCTTACCACAAAAAAACCGGGGTTCACCGTTAAAATGATTAAGATCAGGCGTAATGAAAGGAACCATGAAAAAAGCCTGCTGGAAATGATGTTCACAGGCAGGGCCAGTATATACCAAATGGTACCGGTCAATGAGTTCTCCTTTGAAAACGGCAAACTCCTCATCGAAGAATACGCCGAATACGCCGAAGAAGAATTCATCAGTGAGTACAATCCTGTGGATGTCGTTTTTCCCGTAGAGGCTGACAGTTCTATAACCTATACACAGGGAACCTATCATTTTACCGATACTCAGGGCAGGCAACGTCACATATCCCTGGAAAAATTAAAAGAACAAATTGAAAAAGATCACATAGTCCAAAAGAAATTTCTTTTGGGTACAGACCGTTTTGGGAGGGATCTTTTAAGCAGACTGATCATAGGAGCAAGAATATCTTTGTCTGTTGGCTTCATTTCGGTATTTATCTCCTTGCTTATCGGTCTTACTCTGGGCTCAATCGCCGGCTATTTCCGGGGTAAAGCGGATGATCTCATCATGTGGCTAATCAATGTGGTTTGGTCTATTCCCACCCTTTTAATGGTTATTGCCATCACACTGGTAATAGGAAAGGGATTCTGGCAAATATTTATAGCTGTAGGATTAACTATGTGGGTGGAGGTGGCGAGAGTAGTCAGGGGCCAGATCATCTCCATCCGCGAAAAAGAATTTGTTGAAGCGGCACGGGCTATGGGATTCAATTCAGGCAGGATCATTCTCCGCCACATTTTGCCCAATGTGATCAATCCTGTGATCATCATCTCAGCGGCCAACTTTGCCTCTGCCATTTTGATTGAAGCAGGACTGAGCTTCCTGGGTATTGGGGTCCAGCCACCGGTACCCTCATGGGGAACTATGATCAAGCAGCACTACGGCTACATTCTGGTAGATCTTGGATACCTCGCCATCCTTCCGGGGTTGGCCATCATGCTCACTGTGCTATCTTTCACATTAATAGGTAATGGATTAAGAGATGCTTTCGATACAAAAACCACAATAAGAATAACCTGATCCCTGTTTTCGTTTTATTTTAAATGAAATAAACGACAGGAAAAATGATCACACATCTCAAAAAAACACTGATTATACTGAGAGAACGTGCCGAACGCAACCTGGAGATCATCCATATGAATGATCAGATCGCCAAAGCCATGTTGAAAGAGCCTTTTTCAGAAGAACGCTCAGCCAAAATAGAGGAACGATATCAGGAAAACAAGAAGCTGCTGAAAGAAAACAACGATTCCATGCACATCCAGTTTGAGATTACCCGGTTTATTGAAAATTATTATAATGAACTCAAGGAAGTGGAAAACCGGAGCGTTCAAAACTATTCCAAAAACAACAGCCAATCTGATACCCATCACTCCCGTGAAAATATACTAAAACTGACAATCAACGGGGAAATACCTTTTAATGAAAATCATCCTTTTTACTGGGATGAAGCATTTTTTAACGACTTATTAAGTTATTATGAGAAGATTGAGGATTACGAAACATGCAACAATCTTTTAAACAAGCGTAAGAAAAAACGGTAACATTAATAGTTTTTCCTTTTCAGTACCCAATAAGTGATTGACAGAAAAACCACAATATATACAATGGCTATACCGACCTCATGGGGGGTGATCAAGGCGGTTTCAGCAGCCTGTGTGGTTCCGAATTCCATTCCCATAGTTTTAAGGGAATCAGCTTGATCCCTAAACATAACAGGTAAGGGAGTAAGCCCGGAAATGAGCTTAGCTGGAAAATATTCCTGAATATTTGTAAAAATCAAATTTCTCAAAATTACCTCACCGGGAAATAAATACAAAATGAAAATAACGATTGCCAGCCCGTTATTTTTAAAAAGAATAGCAAACAACATGGCCATACTCATATAAGCCAGGGCCTGCAGGAAATATACCAACACAACTTGCATCCCGGCAAATTGAGACAAACCCAAAGGCTCGCTACCTGCAATATTTCCTGAAACCAGAGATGAAACAATCACCAGCAACAGGGCATACAGGGCAATAACGATTATCATGTAAATTTTCCCCAGCAATAAGTGCCCTTCATTAAGACCATTCATAATTTGCCGGCGAAAAGTATAAAACCTGAATTCATTACAAATTAACACAATAACCAATACACCCAACAATATATTGAACCAACTAGCCACCCACGAGAAAAACTCCCAAACATTGGGGAATTCATAAAGTCTGCCAATGTAAAACTCTCCCATGCTCAGCTCAATTCTGGAAACAGCAAGTACAACCAGAATATAAAACAAAAAATGAAGGGTTAAAATCACTCTGAATGTATTAGAAGAAAATGTTTTGATATTTTCAACATGAATTAATTTCTGCATCTATTCATTATTTCATCAGTTGTAAAAATTCCGATTCCAGGGTATTCTTTTGTTTTACCAGTTTAGAAAGCACGACTCCCTGATCAAAAAAGTATCTATTAAGCTCTTTGGGAGATCCTTTCTTATTCAAAAGTAATTTAAATTCTTTGCTGTCCTGTTTTTCATATTTTTCTATAAAGGGGCATTTATCAAGAAGCCGGCCGGCTTTTTCGGGTTCTTCGCTGGAGATGAACAATACCTCCTTGCCACTCAGTATATCTTCAACCTTTCCCTGCGTAACAAGCTCTCCTGATTTTAAAATACCCACATGGGTGCATACTTTTTCCACTTCATCCAAAATATGACTTGAAAGAATAATGGTTTTCCCCTTTTCAGCTTCTTTCTGAATAATATCCCTCAAATCAGAGAATCCCTCGGGATCCAGGCTTTTGGTGGGTTCATCCAGAAGCAGCACTTCAGAATTGCCCACGAGAACAGCAGCAATGGCCAGCCGCTGTTTAAGACCTGAGGAAAGGGCTCTGAATTTTGAATATTTGCGTTTCAGAAGACCGGTGACTCCCAGCGAATAATTGATCTGGGATTCCGGGAGTTCTTTTATCCACGTAATAATTTTCAGATTTTCGTAAAGGGTTAAATAGGGATAAAAATAGGGGTCTTCAATTAAACTGCCGATCCTCAGCCGTGACTTATAACTTGGTTTCCGGTTGAACCAATAGTAATCACCAGCCGTTTCCTTCAGAATACCCATTACTATGCTTAGGGTGGTAGTTTTACCGCTACCGTTCGGTCCCAACAATCCATAAATTTCTCCCTGTCTGACGTGTAGATTCAATCCGTCAAGGGCTCTCAGCCTCCCATAATTCTTGGTAAGGTTTCGGATTTCCAGTATTGAATCAGAAGCCATAATAGATCAGATTAATTACCATATTCGGAAAAGAATTTAATTCTCATCAGGCGGATATCCTCTTCTGAATACTCATCTTCTCCGAGTTCTTCTATGGCTTCCTGAACAGATTCAGTTTCCGCTTCTTCCAGGAAATATTCATAAATATCCTCCTGTTTATCCTCGTCGATCACCTGATTGATATAATAATCCAGGTTCAGCTTGGTTCCGGACTGAACAATGGATTCTATTTCGTCCAAAAGATCTGACATTTCAAGGCCTTTGGCACTGGCAATATCCTCAAGGGGCATTTGCCGGTCTATACTTTGGATGATGGAAACCTTCAATCCGGATTTATTAACCACTGATTTGACAACCATATCCTGGGCCCGGATAATGTCTTTTTCCTCTACATAGTCCTTTATCAGATTAACAAAAGGCTCTCCGTACTTTTGTGCCTTTCCTGTGCCAACGCCGGTTATATTGTTCATTTCATCCATAGAAATGGGATACTGGATGGCCATATCCTCCAGTGAAAAGTCCTGGAAAATGATAAAGGGTGGCAGGCTATGTTCCCTGGCCATTTTTTTTCGCAAATCCCTTAAAATACTTAACAGTTCATTATCTACGGCTCCCCTTTTCCTGGTATCTTCCTGGCTTGCCTCATTGTCGTCGATATAATCATAATCATGATCCTTGCTAATCATAATGCTATAAGGATTCTCCAGATATTCTCTGCCCCGGTCACTTAATTTGAGCAACCCATAATTGATTATATCTTTATCAAGCAACCCTTTAACCATTGCCCTTCGGATGATGGTCTTCCAAAAATCAGGATCATAGTCGTTTCCTGCACCAAAGAGATCCAGTTGGTCATGAGCGTATGATTTAACGGTATTGGTTACTTTCCCTGCCAGAAAATTAGCAATGTGATCATGCTTGAACTTTTCTTTTACAGCCAGAACAGCTTTCAGCACCTTAATAAGATATTCCCTGCCTTCAAATTGCTCTTTGGGATGAATGCAATTATCACAGTTGTGACAATTTTCTTCGTGATATTCCTCGCCAAAATAATGCAATAACTGGCGTCTTCTGCAAACCGATGATTCGGCATAAGCAGTTGTTTCCAAAAGCAATTGTTTCCCAATCTCCTGTTCATTAATGGGCTTACCCTGCATGAATTTTTCCAGCTTTTGTATATCCTTATAGGTATAAAAGGCAATGCATTTCCCTTCACCGTCGTCTCTTCCCGCACGTCCGGTTTCCTGGTAATAGGCTTCAAGGCTTTTGGGTATGTTATAATGAATTACAAACCGGATATCAGGTTTATCAATACCCATACCAAAAGCAATGGTGGCAACGATCACATCAATATCCTCCATCAGGAATTTATCCTGTGTATTGGTGCGGGTCGCCGAGTCCATACCCGCATGATAAGGTAAGGCTTTTATACCGTTTACTCTAAGCGTTTCAGCAAGCTCTTCTACTTTTTTTCTGCTCAGACAATATACAATACCCGACTTGCCGGGATTATTCTTTACGAACTTAATAATCTCCTTTGTTGCATTCTTCTTGGGACGAACCTCATAATACAAATTAGGCCGGTTAAAGGAGGACTTGAAGACTTTCGCATCAAGTATCCCGAGATTTTTCTGAATATCGTGTTGTACTTTTGGTGTGGCCGTAGCCGTCAAGCCAATAATTGGCGCCCTGCCTATCTTATCAACCATAGGCCGGATTTTTCGGTATTCAGGTCTGAAATCATGTCCCCATTCGGATATACAATGGGCTTCATCTATGGCATAAAATGCTATCTTGGCCTGCTTGAGAAAATCTATATTATCTTCCTTTGTAAGTGATTCGGGGGCCACGTATAATAATTGTGTCTTTTTATTCAACACATCCTCTTTAACCTTCTGCATCTGTGTTTTGGATAAAGAGGAATTCAAAAAATGGGCAACTCCCTCATCCGAACTGAATCCCCTCATCGCATCCACCTGATTTTTCATTAAAGCAATCAGGGGAGAAATGACAATAGCCGTACCCTCTGTTATCAGTGAGGGTAATTGATAACAAAGAGATTTACCTCCACCTGTGGGCAGGACAACAAAAGTGTCATGCCCTGTTAAAAGACTCCGAATGATTGCTTCCTGGTTTCCTTTAAATCTATCAAACCCGAAATACTTCTTCAGATAATCTTTCAATGAAATTTCTGCTCCTACACTCATTTTTCCAATCTTCTAAATTTTTACAATCACACTTTATTTTTAATTAATTTTGCAGCAAATATTTTTATAAAACTAAATAACGAATAAAAATTTAAATTTAATCTTTTTTATTGATCTATTACAAATTTGTTACACGAAGCTTGTATTTTATTTGATAAAATGATAAAAATCATACTATACTCAACAGTGAAATATGGAAATTAACATTCAAAAACTGGCAAAAGAAACCATTATTCAGGAATCCAAGTCGGTAAGAAATCTATCAAATTATATAAACGAAGATTTTGAAAATATAGTACGTCTCATTTATCATTCTAAAGGCAGGGTTGTTATAACGGGTATCGGAAAAAGCGCCATTATAGCCGAAAAAATTGTGGGTACTTTTAATTCCACTGGTACGCCAGCTATCTTTATGCATGCAGCAGATGCCATTCATGGTGATCTGGGAATTATCCAAAAAGAGGATATCATCATCTGTCTTTCAAAAAGCGGGAGCACCCCTGAAATAGAGGTGCTCGTTCCTTTGCTCAAATACCGGAACAATCCGCTTATTGCAATGATCTCCAACACCGATTCTTTCCTTGGGAAGAACGCCAATTACATTATCCAAACTACCATAGAAAAAGAAGCCTGCCCCCACAACCTGGCTCCCACCAGCAGTACCACTGCTCAGCTTGTAATGGGAGACGCCCTGGCTATTTGCCTTTTGGAATACAGGGGATTTTCCAGGGAAGATTATGCCCAATACCATCCAGGCGGAGCACTCGGCAAAAAGCTCTATCTGACGGTGGAAAAACTTTACACACAGAATGACATACCTCAGGTAAGGATCAATGATAACATCAAACACACCATAATGGAAATATCGTCCAAACGCTTGGGGGCCACAGCCGTACTCAATGATGGTCAATTAATGGGGATCATCACTGACGGGGACCTCAGGCGCATGCTCGAAAGACACGACGAGATCAGAAATCTGAAAGCACAGGATATAATGACAACCAATCCCAAAACCATAAACAAAAATGAATTGGCCATAAATGCGTTTAACATGATGGAAGATCACAATATAACACAGCTTATTGTTACGGAAGACGGATCATACCTGGGAATGGTACATATACATGATATTTTAAAAGAAGGGATCGTATAAGAAAATTCAAATGAAAAGAAAAAAAAGTAACGCTCAAGGTTTTTTAGAACATCTGGAAGAATTAAGATGGCATCTTATTCGCTCAATTATCGCCATAGTGATTGTGGCAATTGTTGTTTTTGTATTTTCTGATTATATTTTCAATGAAATCATACTTGCACCGAAAAATCCGGAATTTTTTACAAACCAGGTGCTTTGCAATCTGGCGGATAAATTAAATGTGGATAACCTTTGCATAAATTCCAAACCCTTGCAAATCATCAACATTAAAATGACCGGGCAGTTTGCCATTCATATTATGATTTCCCTGGTGCTTGGTCTGGTACTGGCTTTCCCATATGTTTTCTGGGAATTCTGGAGTTTTCTCAAACCCGCTTTATATGAAAAAGAAGTAGAATACAGCCGGGGAGCAGTGTTTTTTAGTTCACTCCTCTTCCTTATGGGAGTTCTGTTTGGCTATTTTGTCATCACTCCCCTATCTGTGCACTTTCTGGGATCATATCAGGTGAGCGAACAGGTTACCAACACCATCCACCTCAAATCCTATATCGGAACCATCGCTTCAGTGGCCCTCGCCGCCGGTCTGATTTTCGAATTGCCGATACTTATCTATTTTCTGAGTAAGGCAGGACTGGTATATCCTGAATTTCTAAAAACCTACAGAAGGCATGCCATCATCATCATATTCATTATGGCAGCTGTAATTACTCCCCCGGATGTATTCAGCCTGGCATTGGTGACACTGCCACTTGTACTGTTGTATGAGGTGGGGATTATCATTTCAAGAAGAATTGAAAGGCAGAAAGAAGAGGAAGAACGGGAAGAAGATCTGGCAGGATAAATTAAACAGAATGCCATGAGATAAAATGGGAGATAAAAATGCCGGAAAAAGCTACATTATATACAAAAAACCTTATTAAAAGGTATAAATCAAGAACGGTCGTCAAACAAGTCTCCGTTCAGGTAACACAAGGTGAAATTGTTGGTTTGCTTGGCCCCAACGGAGCAGGTAAAACCACAACATTTTATATGATCGTTGGGCTGATCAGACCCAACAGCGGAAAGATATTTCTGGACCAAAAGGACATCACGCGGGAACCCGTATATAAAAGAGCCAACATGGGAATAGGATATCTCGCCCAGGAAGCTTCTGTTTTCAGAAAATTAACTGTTGAAGATAACTTGAGGGCTGTTCTTGAGATGTCGGACATTCCCAGGGCCGAACAAAAAAAACGGGTCGAAGGCCTTCTTGATGAATTTGGACTTCAAAGGGTTCGAAAAAATCTGGGAATTCAACTATCCGGAGGAGAAAGAAGAAGAACAGAAATAGCCCGGGCTCTGGCCTTAAACCCCAAATTCATGCTTCTCGATGAACCCTTCGCAGGCGTTGATCCTATAGCAGTGGAAGACATACAGGAAATCGTAACCCGATTGAAAAAGAAAAACATTGGCATACTCATTACAGATCACAATGTACATGAAACGCTTTCTATAACCAACAGGGCTTATTTATTATTTGAAGGTTCCATTTTGAAAGCGGGAACTTCTAAAGAGCTTTCTGAAGACGAACAGGTGCGAAAAGTATACCTGGGTAAGAATTTTGAGCTCAGAGATTTCAATTAAATGCGAAAATCATTCCCACATTAGCAACAAATTTGAAAAAATAACAAAAAACATTTATCGTTATCAGTTCTTAACATTCCGATAGAAATATAATGAATTTGAATAGGATATGGTTGGATTTTTTAGGGTGAATCTTCTATTGCATTAAAAATTTACATATATTTGCACCACTTTTATGCGGATGTGGCGAAATTGGTAGACGCGTCAGACTTAGGATCTGGTGCCTTCGGGCATGGGGGTTCGAGTCCCTCCATCCGCACTATAAATTTGTCAGAACATACCGCTAAAACATGAAGAACAGGTTTTAGCGGTTTTTTAGATGGAATAAAAACAAAAAGTCAGATCATGGATATAACAAAAGAGAATAAAGACGATCTTAATGCAGTACTAAAAGTTCATGTTAAACCTGATGATTATAAGGAAAGATTGGATCAGGTGGTGAAAGATTATAAGAAAAAAGCCAAAATGGACGGATTCAGGCCTGGAAAAGTACCCGAAAGCCTGATAAGAAAAATGTATGGCAGATCCATAAAAATGGAGGAAATCAACAAACTGGTCAATGAAAAAATATCAGAATATATACAAAATCAAGAGCTGGAAATATTAGGCAACCCACTGCCTAATCATGAAGAGCAGAAAAATATCAACTGGGATAACGACAGTGAATTTGAATTTGTCTTCGACATTGCAGTGGCTCCTGAGCTTGAACTGGAAATATCAGAGGAGGATAAGGTGCCCTATTACACCATTCAGGTTACCGATGAGCTGATCGACAAACAAGTAGAAAATTACCTGGAAAGATTTGGTGAGTTCAAACCCATCGATTCCGTGCAAAATAAAGATGAAATCATCTCAGCTCACGTCAGCGAACTTGATGAAGAAGGAAATCCCAAGGAAGACGGAATTGTTAAGGAGGACGCCACCATTTCACTTCAAGTGATCAAGGATGATGACATTAAGAATAAATTTGAAGATGCCCGGGTGGGGGATGAAATTGATATCGACCTGAAAAAGGCATTTCCCAATGATACGGAAATTTCCTCCATGCTGAATATTGATAAAGAAAAGGCCGAAACTCTTGAAGGGATGTTCCGAATTTCCATCACTGAAATCAAGAAATTCGAAAAAGCCGAATTGAACCAGGACCTTTTCGATAAAATTTACGGAGAAGGCAATGTAACCTCCGAAGAAGAATTCAAGCAAAAAATCAGGGAAGAGCTTGAGGAACATTTGAAACCGGAAAGCGAAAGAAAGCTGACTCAGGATATAAAAAAATATTTCGTAGAAAAGGTCGATCCGAAACTCCCCACTGAATTTCTTAAAAGATGGTTGAAAGAAGCACATCAAAGTGAGAATGTGTCAGAAGAGGATATCGAAAATGAGTTCCCCCGCTTTCAGGAGGATTTGAAATGGGACCTGATCAAAAAGAAGATCACCAAAGAAAACGATATCCAGGTAGATGAAAATGAAGTGCTGGAACTGGCCAAACAGGTAACCGCTCAGCAATTTCAACAATATGGCTTGGGAAATTTGCCGGATGAACAACTGGAACAATATGCTCCTGAGTTACTTAAAAAAGAAGAAGACCGGAGAAAATTCTATGAACGCAAATACGAAGAAAAAGTAGTGGAGCATATCAAAGAACACATTACATTGGAAGAAAAAGAGGTAACCTCGGAGGAATTCCAGGAAATGCTCCAGGAAGATCAGAATAAACAATCACAGGAATAAATTGTATATACTTTATTTAATTTTAAAATATTATATCGAATTATGGACTCAAGCAAGGAATTCAGAAAATATGCTACCAAACATTTAGGTATCAGCAGCATGAACTTGAACCAATATGCATCTGTTTATAATGGTTACATTAATCCTACAATTATTGAAGAAAGACAATTAAATATAGCTCAGATGGATGTTTTTTCCAGGCTGATGATGGACCGGATTATTTTTATGGGTGTACCCATCAATGATGATGTTGCGAATATCATTCAGGCCCAGTTGCTGTTCCTGGAATCATCGGACCCGACAAAAGACATTCAGATCTATCTAAATTCTCCGGGTGGAGCTGTACATTCGGGATTAGGCATCTATGACACAATGCAATATATTAATCCTGATGTTGCAACCATTTGCACAGGCATGGCAGCATCTATGGGTGCTGTGATCCTGGCTGCCGGAACACCGGGCAAAAGATCCGCCCTCCCGCATTCAAGGATCATGATTCACCAGCCTATGGGAGGAGCAGAAGGTGCCGCTGCCGATATTGAAATTACAGCCAGGGAAATATTAAAGCTGAGAAAAGAGTTATATAATTTGCTGGCCAAACATACCGGCAATACTTATAAAAAAATCGAAAAAGATTCCGACAGAGATTATTGGATGACAGCAGAAGAAGCTAAAAAATACGGAATGGTTGACGAAGTGCTTTCACGCACCCAAGAAGATACGGAAGAAGAAACAGAATAAATCCAAAATTCGTTCAGGAAACGAATAGCTCGGAATCTGCGAAACCAAATTGATAAATCTACAAGAAAGGTACCAGTGACTATGGAAAAGTGTTCATTTTGCGGAAGAGAAAAGAAGGATACAAATTTACTCATTGCAGGAATATCCGGTCACATATGCGACAAATGTATAGAACAGGCTTATAGCATCGTCCAGGAAGAAGTTAAGAAGAAAAGCGACTTTGACATCAATGAAGTTCAATTACTCAAACCTCCTGAGATCAAGGAATTCCTGGATCAACATGTAATCGGTCAGGAAGCGGCCAAAAAATATCTCTCGGTGGCGGTTTATAATCATTATAAAAGGCTGATGCATTACAGCAGCAACCAGAAGGATGATATTGAAATCGACAAATCTAATATCATCCTGGTTGGAGAAACCGGGACCGGGAAAACCCTTTTGGCCAGGACCATTGCAAAAATGCTCCAGGTACCCTTTACAATCGTTGACGCGACAGTATTAACCGAAGCCGGCTATGTAGGAGAGGATATTGAAAGCATTCTTTCCAGATTACTCCAGGTGGCCGATTATAATGTTGAAGCTGCCGAAAGAGGCATCGTTTTTATCGACGAAATCGACAAAATCGCCCGGAAAGGAGATAATCCGTCCATAACCAGGGACGTTTCGGGAGAAGGCGTGCAGCAAGGTCTGCTGAAACTCCTGGAAGGATCTGCCATCAATGTTCCTCCGCAGGGTGGCAGGAAACATCCCGATCAGAAGATGATCCAGATAAATACCAACAATATCCTTTTCATCTGTGGCGGGGCTTTCGACGGTATCGAAAAGAAAATCGGGCAAAGGCTAAATACGCAGGTAATAGGATATTCGGCCAATAAACAGAAAGAACAAATTGACCGGGAAAATCTGCTGCAATACATAGCTCCGCAGGATCTAAAATCCTACGGGCTGATACCGGAAATTGTCGGAAGGTTGCCCGTTCTTACTTATCTGAATCCGCTCGATCAATCAGCACTGAAGCAGATCCTGACGGAACCCCAAAACTCCATCGTCAAACAATACAAAAAGTTATTCGAACTGGACGGTAAAAACCTGACTTTCCAGGAAGACGTGCTGGACTATATCGTACAGAAAGCCGTTGAATTCAAACTAGGAGCACGGGGTCTGAGGTCTATTTGTGAAGCCATTATGACAGATGTAATGTATGATATGCCCTCGATGGAGGAGGAGGAGATAGAGATCAGCCTTGAATATGCCAGGGAAAAACTTGGAAAGGTCAATATGCACAGATTGAAAGTTGCATAACATTTCACATACAACTTACACAACCCGGTAGTCATTAAACTGCCGGGTTTTTTTATGCTCCATGTCTTTTTACTTCAATTCATTGCTTACGCTTTCTTCCTTATCCGCAGGGAACATTGAAAATTCCAATAGTACAGACATAACTTACTCATCTTCTTGTATATCTCTGATTAAAACTTTTGTTTCATCTACATCCCAATCCTGCTCATATTCCCAATTGGAACGAACATTAAACGTTTCAGGATGATAAATCACCTTTTCGGGCTGGATGTGTTTTAAATAATTGCCGGTATCCCACTTTTTATTACCATTGCGATCGTATATCAATCTAACACGGTAATCGCCGGGCTCCAGATAATCGAAGCGAATGGTAGCCTTTTCACCTTTCCGGCCATATTGTTCTCTGACTACATTTTCATCATCACCGGAAGCAGTAAGCAGTTGAAGTATGATATCCGATTCAACCCCTTCTATTCCAAATATCAATGATCCATAGTGGTCTTCAGCCTGGGTGTTGAAATCCAGGCCCAGGGTATCGTGATAAGTATTGTAAAAACTTTGTATGGCCTGTGGTAAAACCTGTAGCCTATAGTTTGTTTCTTCCTCCCAATTGACATCCAGCCTTACTGAATTCAAGTCCTGGGTATCCCTTCTAATACTAAATTGTTTTTCCCGGAACAGCGTATCAACTTCCTGATGCAGGGTTATCTTCCCTGTATCCACCGATTGAATGGGATAAGGATAATGAAGCAGTATATCTCTGTTTAAATCGAACTGATTGCCCAGGTTGGAGGATAATTTTACCGTATCCACAGCTTCCCGTTCACTTTCTTCAAAAGAATAACCTACCTCAATTGTATCGGTAGTCCATACTTCATTATTCAACGAATCTCTGCCCCGATAACCTACTTCAAACTCCAGGTCTCTATTGTTATAAATTGAAGAATCCTTTATCCAATAGGTTACCGTATCCTGTGGCAGGGAGCTCCCTTCCAGATACCAATTCGAATGGTCTATACTGTCTAACAGCTCAACCCCTACACTATCTTCAACCGGCTTATTAAAAATAAAATCTACCTTAGCGGGCCTTTCCCGTTGAGCTTTCCTGAGATACTGATCCTTTGCTTCCTCCTCAAACAAACGAAGGGAAATATCTTTTCGGGCATAACCGTAATATTCCCTGTGAATGATGGTATCGATCCGCAAACTATCGGGCACATCCAGTGTATCGGGGTATTCCTCATTATATATCGTATCGTGCTCTTCAATATTCTTTTTTTCAAATACGACAAAGGAATCCCGGAAGGCGACCGGTTCCTGGATATCATCATACAGGTAATTGCTATTCTGATCTGCCAGCGCAAATATTTTGAAGGTATCTTCCCTGACATTACTAATGAGGTAACTGCCATCTTCATTGGTTCTCGAAACATAATCGGGTATTCTGTTGTAGGGCACGGAATCGTTCAAATCTTCATAAAGCATGACCAGCACCTCTTCCCTGGGTTTCAAATCCAATGCGCCAATTACATTACCCCCCACCTCCAGGGAGTCAAGTTCGGGGCCGGTAGAAAAAACATATTTAAAATTCCTCAGGGGATTTCCTTCCCTGAAATCCGTAATTGCATTGCCAAAATTCAATGTATAGGTAGTAGAATCTCTGAGGGGCTCATTGAATTCGATTAGGAAACCTTTTCCTTTTAACTGAATGTCGGGGTCCTCCTCAAAAGGTGGCGAGCTAAGGAATTGTTGCTGGAGCTCCTCAAACTGAATGAATTCATTAAATTCAATCTCCACTTCATCACTCTCAAAATTGACTGAATAATTCGGAGGATCGCTTTCTATAACCTTTGGCGGTATGGTATCCTTAGGTCCTCCCTGGGGAGCAACCTGTTTCGCGCACTTTGAAAAGGTAAGAATTGCAATTCCTGCAACGACCCCAATGGTCAGTATATCTGTGATTCTCCTTCTCATCTTAACATTTTATGATCCACAAACATAACAAGAATATGAAGAAAAGCTAAACACCGGTCTTTAATATTTTTAAAAAAAACGTCTGCAATAGATTCCAATTATTTTTCCTACATTTGTTCAATTAAAAACTGATAGAATATATGTTATCATTATTCATAAGGTGGGATGTGAATCCCGAATTAATCAGCCTTGAAAATATACCCATAATCGGGGAATTATCCATCCGCTATTACGGGTTACTCTTTGCAGCAGGGTTCGTATTCGGATATCTGATTTTCATGCGAATCTTTAAAACCGAAGGCATTTCAATTGAAGTGCTTGACAGGCTCACCCTTTACATGGTTATTGGAACAGTTTTAGGGGCACGCCTGGGCCACGTTTTCTTTTATCAGCCCGATTACTATTTAAGCCATCCCCATGAGATACTATATCTCTGGCATGGTGGTCTGGCAAGCCATGGAGCTGCCATAGGAATTATGATCGCTTTGTATTTATTTGTAAGAAAAGAAAAGAAACCCTATATCTGGATCCTCGACAGGATATCCATTGTGGTTGCCCTGGCGGGTTTTTTCATAAGGATGGGAAACTTAATGAATTCCGAAATTTACGGTACTGAAACGGATCTTTCGTGGGGTTTCATTTTTGTCAGAAATAACGAGATTGTGCCCAAACATCCAACCCAAATATATGAGGCTTTGGCTTATCTGGCCATCTTTATCCTGCTCTTTCATATATATTTCAAAAACAAGGGTAAGTTCAGGCCCGGCCTCTTATTCAGTCTATTCATGATATTGGTATTCACTGCCCGGTTTTTCATTGAATTCATCAAGGAAGTACAGGTACCGTTTGAACAAAGTATGGCTTTAAATATGGGCCAATGGCTAAGCCTGCCCTTCATTATACTGGGCCTTATTTTACTATACCGAGCTAAGAAATTCACTCCGCCTCCGAAAGAAGTCAAAAACAAATAACCGGATTACAAAAATCATAGCTCCGTTAACCATTGGTTTGGGCGGAGCAATCATACTACAATCGCTTTGAATTTCGTTTCATAAAAAATCTTTTGTAAAGCGTGTTTTATAAGAACAAATTGTAATCTATCTTTGCATAGAAATTTTTAAATTAAACAAAAAAGATGGCTGAAAATACCAATCAAACCAATCAACCAAATGAGCAAAAGCCCAAAAGGCGCTTTTGGGCTTCAGGTCTCTCTGTATTATTGATCATCCTTATTATTTTGGTAGGGGTGATGACGTGGTTATATATAGACCAAAAAGTCACTACTCAGGAAATCACAACAGAACTTCAGACAGAGAAAGATTCGCTTCAATCACAACTAATAAAAATCAGGAGCGATTATGATTCTCTGAAAACTACCTCCGATACGCTTAATGAAAAACTGAATCTGGAACAAAACAGAGTGAATAATCTTTTATCGGAATTAAAAACGACAAAAGCCACCAACTATAGAAGGATGAAGGAACTGAAGGATGAAGTGAACACCCTTCGAAGCATAGCAAAGAGCTATGTAAGACAGATCGATTCGCTGAATCGTGCCAACCAGAAACTAATGGCAGAAAACAGGAGGGTTAAGGAAGAAATGAGCGATGCACAGGAAAATAGAAACAGACTGGAAAAAGAAAAAGACACCCTTTCGGAAAAAGTCCAGAAGGCAAGCATATTAAGAACCGAAGATCTGGAGGCAATCCCCATCAATGAGAGAGGCAATGAAAAAACTAAAGTGAACAAAATAGATAAAATTAAGGTATGTTTTACCCTTGAAGAAAACGCGGTGGCCCCACCGGGTGAAAGATATCTTTATATGAGAATTTCCTCTCCACCGGATGATTATATCCTGACCAATTCTGAAGACAATCTCTTTAAATACCAAGACGAACAGATGGTATACACAGCAAGAAGATCGGTAGAATATGAAGGGGAATCAATGGATATTTGTATCTATTTCGACAGCCAGGGTGAATTAAGTCCCGGTGAATATAAAGTTGACATTTTCGCCGATGAAAACCGGATAGGAGAAACGACTTTCCAGCTTGAAGAATCGGGTTGGCTGATTTTCTAAAATATTATGTCCACTAATGAAGATTTAAATTTTGGGATGGCCACGGATCCCGCTTACAGACGGGACAAGTGCACGGATGATTATGTAAATTGGGATAGCCACGAATGCACGAATGAAATATTCATTCGTGCCGTCGTGGCTTTTTTTGATCAATTTTTAAATGACCAAAACCCCCTGAGCCATAGTTCGCAGACCTGTATCCTGGTGTGTTTGAAATTTCAGTAATTGCCTGCCTGCCGGCTAGGCAGGGTATTTGGATATTATCCGTCAAAAGCCGGACAAGTTTCGAAATTTGGTGCTTGTCATTTGGAATTTTTTTAGATAACTCCCGGGACAACCTGGCTCAATCTAAATCATAGATATTATTACATCACCATTCTAACACTTCATCAGGAGCTTCGGCGAGGTTAGCAGCGTGCCAGTCGGCTTTATCAAGATCCTCAGCGCTGAAAGAGGTGGTTAAGGCCAGGCATCTGGCCCCTGCTCTTTTGGCAGCCTCTACCCCACTGACGGCATCCTCAACCACCAGACACGCTTCAGGGTTTAACCCCATCTTCTGGGCCGCCACCTGAAAGATATCGGGAGCCGGCTTTTTGTTTTCCACTTCCAGACCGTTGACGGTTGCAGTAAACGATTCTTTCGGAATGCCGATGTTCCTGAGGTTGATTTCCATTTTCACCTTATCGGCGCTTGTAGCCACGGCTGATTTTAAGCCGCTCTCCTGCACCTTGTCCATAAAATCATGCACCCCCGGCAGCGGCTCCAGCTTCCCTTCGGTAATTTCCCCATATATCTGGTAGGTCAATGCTTTGACCTCATCAATGTCGACCGGAAAATTGTACTTTTCCGCCACCTTGCCGATATAGGCATTTTCGCCCTGACCGACGAAAGGTTTAAAATCCTCCGGCTTCACGGTAAGGCCTTTGCGTTTAAACATTTCGATGGCTGCCTGGCAAATGTATTGTTCCGAGTCCACCAGAACGCCATCCATGTCGAATATGACTCCTTGTATCATTTTATAAAGTTTTTTTGAGATAGATGCTTTTAAAAATCAATCAAAGATATGCAATTTATCAAATTGATGATATCGAGTTGACAGAATATTCGGAGACAAAAATTTACATTTTTTGAAAAAAATTTGCCGGCAGGAATGATCAGTACAATTACGGTGAGAAACAGGTATGTAATTTAATTGGAAAAATTAAAAAGTGGAACAGGTGCATTCCTGGTGCTATCGCTATTGGCCTTCTGACGAAGGCAACCCGTCTGACCGGTTATTGACGAAAGACGAAAACAGCGCCATAGGATACGGATCCTAAACATTTAGATAAACAGGGATACATGCATGCCGGTCGGAGGAGGGAAACGGCAGGATTTCTTCCCTTAACGAAGGTTATATAAGATTCTACAGTCCCATCGTTATAATTTTATTCAACAAAAATAGTCAACAGTTTGTTAAGTGTTATACCTGGGAAAACATCAAAAACGGATAAAACTGCTTGTTTTTGTCGTGAAGTCTCTGGCATTTGGTTTCTGATAATATAATAATGTACCTTGATAATAACTTTTCTAAACAACAACCAATGAGTAAATTAAAATACATCAATGTAATTCTGATTTTCATCATTATTTCCTGTGGGACCGTACCTTTTTCAGGAAGAAGACAGTTCACTATAGTACCTACCATTCAAATGATATCGCTGGCAAGAGAAAATTATGCACAAGTTCTGCAAGAGAATGAGCTTTCCGGGAATCAACAATACAACAATCAGGTAAAAAGGGTAGGCAAACGAATCACTTCAGCAGTGGAAGAATATTTCAGAAGTCAGGGCCAGCAGCAACTATTAAAGAACTACAAATGGGAATTTCATGTGCTCAAATCGGATGAAAAGAATGCCTGGTGTATGCCCGGCGGAAAAATTGCTTTCTATGAAGGCATTATGCCTATATGTCAGGATGATAATGGAGTAGCAGTTGTTATGGCTCATGAAATAGCCCACGCGGTTGCAAAGCATGGCAATGAGCGGTTGTCGCAGCAACTGACTGTACAATTGGGCGGCATGTTTTTATCAGAAGCGCTTAAAAAAGAAGAAGAAAAAACAAGACAGCTGGCAATGGCTGCATTTGGTGTAGGCTCGCAGTTGGGAATTCTTCTTCCGTATAGCAGAACGCATGAGAAAGAATCAGATGAACTGGGTTTATATTTTATGGCTATGGCCAATTATGATCCGAGGGGAGCTCAGGAGTTCTGGAAAAGAATGCAGGCTGAAGGCGGGTCGGGGCCGCCTGAGTTCCTGTCTACACACCCCCACCCTGAGACAAGAATAAAGAATATGGAAGAACACATGCAAAAGGCTTTACAATATTACGAAGAAAAGTAGTTGTTGTGTGAATGGGTAATAAGTACCAAATCCTAACCCAGATAAATTGGAAATCCTAAATTCTAAATCCTAAATTCCAAACAGCGAACCTAAACCCGCATATCGGTCATGCTTTTGTAGTGTAATGTTACTGCAAGCGGATTTTATTCCAAAATAACCATTTCAATATATTGCACAAATAGCGGCTAATAAAAAACCTTATTTTTAGTTGCCCAACCTTAGTAACCATGAAATACCCAATGATAATCAACCTTATTACCTTATTCTCCGGAAGAATATAAAAGCTGGTTGTAAAAAAAATAAGGTAATAAGGTTAAGAGATGGGGAGATGCCTTATAGCTACTAATGTTTAATATAAAGAGGAATTGGTTAGGTATGATACATTATAACCGTGATGTGAATCCGGATTCTTCAAATTCACATATTAACTGAAAATCCGATTGAATGAAACAAAAAAGGATGGTTGGAAAAAATTGGGAATGCACCCCAAGCTAAGGGGTTTGGAATTTTTTAAAGGTGATTTTTTACAAAGCCCCTTAATGTAATCTAAGATTTCCACGGGTAGTGGAAACATTACACTATGGGATCACTGCAGACGTTTCGGCGTTTGAAGTTTTTGCAATATGTACCCATCCACACGAATGACTTTGCCCAGGCCACAGGTTCAATAACATGTTTATATAGCTGTTCGTTCGTTATAAAACGGGTGCTCATGTTTCTGTTTTTTTCGGGTTAAAAAATTTCTAGCCTAAATAAAAAAAATTATAGTCCGCCTCGTATGTTTCATCAAAAAAATCACGGAAACCACACGGCATAAGGTGTCTTGTACTTTTTGAATAACCTGGCTTCTGGCTATTGTTTAAACATGAAAAGTATTATTTAGACAAATTCTAAATTATAAGTTTATGACAAAAGGATTATATCCCTTAATGTTAAATCCTATAAAGGACACAGAATGTTCAAGTCAAATTTTTTTGCTTTTCTTATGTGGGATGTGTTGATTGTTTTGGATATTTTACATATCTTGTTTAACCAATTTAACCTGGATTATTCTTGAATAAGTGGGTTAAAGAAGTCTTGCATGATATGATTGTATGTTTAACATTAAAACTTATTGCCTGCCAAAAAATATGACAACACAAACTTCACAGCCACAAAGGACGGT